>CALWTQ010000051.1 GCA_944384505.1 uncultured Mediterraneibacter sp. | reverse complement strand
GGAACGGAACATCTCCCGGCTGTCCCCTTTCACAGAATACGTATCGCAAACCATCCGCTCCGCTTCCGGACGTGAGTTACAGGAATTGTTAGTACGCTAAATAGCTGCAATCCCTACCAGTCCCCCTTTTTCTTCATACCCGGTATCCCACAGATCTCTCAGCGCGAAGCTATGGGACTCCCCGTAAGTAGCCACCGTGATCCACATCCCGTCCGGGCGGTCTTCATATCCATAACAGAGGAACCAGTGCCACACAAAGTCTTTATAGTACGCTTTTTTATGTCTCAGCATCAAGTAGGGCACGGGACAGCCCCGGTCAATATACTTCCGGATAAACTCCGCCGCCGTCTCGCAACTGTTTGTACCGGGGAATTCTTCCATAGAGATGTCCCCCCTCCCCACATCTTTTAAATATGCCCCAAATCCGTCCGTGAACATATAGAGTTTATTTACTCCGTTGACTCTCGGTTTTAGATACGGCTTCATTTTCATAGAGAAACTGACATAGTTTTCTCTGGTCAGGCTGTGTACATCGTAGGGATACAGTTCTTCCATCCCTTTGTGCAGCGCCAGATAAATACAGCAGTCGCAGGCTGTAGCCGCCGCGCAGCCGCCGATGTACATCACCACATTTTTAAACCATCCCTGGTTTCCTCCCACAGATCCGTCGATTTCAAAGTAATCCAGTATCTTTTTTCCCATATATAAACCCTCGCTTTTCTATTCTGTAATCCAAACCTGCCGCACAGTATTATTATATTCTCAGCCGGCCGCAATGTACACTTGTACATGCTCCTATGGTCGAATTGTACATTTTCTCCCGGCTTTTTTAGTCACTCGTGACATTGTCCATTTCCCTCTCCTGGATTATACTACATTTAGCTTCAAAGAAAACGTAAATTTAAGGAGGTCATATTAAAATGGCAAGTTTATCACTTCAGGGCATTCAGAAAATTTATCCGAATGGATTTCACGCTGTAAAAGATTTCAACCTTGAGATCGAAGACAAAGAGTTCATCATCTTCGTCGGACCGTCAGGATGTGGAAAGTCTACAACACTTCGTATGATCGCAGGTCTGGAGGATATCTCCGGCGGTACTCTTAAGATCGACGGCAAGGTTATGAACGATGTAGAGCCAAAAGACCGTGATATCGCGATGGTATTCCAGAACTACGCTCTGTATCCGCATATGACAGTATATGATAACATGGCGTTTGGTCTGAAGCTTCGTAAAGTTCCGAAGGCTGAGATCGACAAGAAGGTTAGAGAGGCCGCAAGAATCCTTGACCTTGAGAAACTGCTCGACAGAAAGCCGAAGGCTCTTTCCGGTGGACAGAGACAGCGTGTTGCTATGGGACGTGCGATCGTTCGTAACCCGAAGGTATTCCTTATGGACGAGCCTCTCTCCAACCTGGATGCTAAGCTGAGGGTTCAGATGCGTATTGAGATTTCCAAGCTTCATGAGAATCTGGGCGCTACGATCATCTACGTAACACATGATCAGACAGAGGCTATGACACTTGGTACAAGAATCGTTGTTATGAAAGACGGCGTTGTACAGCAGGTAGATACACCACAGAACCTTTACAATACACCGTGCAACCTGTTCGTTGCCGGATTCATCGGATCTCCGCAGATGAACTTCCTTGATGCAAAGTGTACAGTAAAGGGCGATGATGTAACTCTTACAGTAGGAAGCCACGTACTGAAAGTTCCGGCTTCCAAGAAAAAAGCTCTGATCGATGGCGGCTACAATGGAAAGACAGTTGTTCTCGGAATCCGTCCGGAGGATGTACATGATTCACAGGCGTTCATCAGCAACTCACCTGACAGTATCATCGAGTCCACAATCAAGGTTTATGAGCTGCTCGGCGCAGAAGTATTCCTGTATTTCGATGTAGAAGGAACTCAGATGACAGCACGTGTAAATCCGCGTACAACACTGAGAACAGGCGATAAAGCTGTATTCGCGCTCGATATGGAGAAGATCCATGTATTTGACAAAGAGACAGAGTTGACGATTACTAACTAATGTTTTAAAATTGGAATAGCAGCTGAGCGGTTGCAAAGATGCTATTCGCTGCTGATCGGATTTATCGACAGCTTACCGCTTATCTATAAAAATAAAAAAGGCTGCACTTTACCGGTGCAGCCTTTTTATTCAGAATGGGGACGGAACATGGATCAGGAAACAGAACACTCACAGGAACTTGACAAAGCGCTTGCAGAGCTCAGACGGGTTACGGGGCTGCCGCTGGACATATCTATAAGCACCTCAGCCGAGGCGGAGAAAGCGCTGACACAGCTTAAGTGTCTCTGCAAAGCATATAAGGAAAAATATAATAAAACAGACTTCCTTCAGAGTCTGATGACCGGCGGGATCCCGGCTTATGAGATTCCCGAACGCGCTGCGAGGCTCCATATAAATCCTGATGATCCCAGAGTGCTCTTTCTTCTGGAATCCGCCACCCCTGATGAAACCGTAATGGAGATTCTCAGGAATCTTTTCCCGTCACAGACAAAAGCGTATCTTGTCCCGGTGACGGACACCATTACCGCAGTTCTCCGCCCGATCCGCAGCGGGGAACCCCCCTCAGATTTCCGGCATATTGCCCGCACAATTGTAGATACTCTGAATGCGGAGGCTCTTGTCCGCGTCCGATTATCTTACAGTTCCGTGTTAGAAACCCTGGCCGATACAGCACGCGGTTTCCGCGAGACGAGCCTGGCGCTGAAAGTCGGCAAACTGTTTTACTCAGAACAGAGTATCTTTCCATATGATGAACTGGGAATCGGGCGCCTGATCTATCAGCTTCCCCTCCCTCTGTGTGAAAGCTTTTTAAAAGAGATATTCGGATCGGAAATCCCGGATTCGCTTGATTCTGAAACAACCGCTACAATCAACCGGTTCTTTCAGAACAATCTCAATATCGCAGAGACTTCCCGGCAGCTCCATATGCACCGGAATACACTGATTTACCGGCTGGAACAGGTCCAGAAGCGGACCGGCCTTGATCTGAGGCTGTTTGAGGACGCCATGACTTTTAAAGTGGCCCTTATGGTAATGAATTATTTACAGGCAGAAAGGAACAAATAGATTATGAATGATGCATTATATGAACAGCTTGTGTCGCGCAAAGCCAAACCTTATGATCTTCTCGTGCGCATCCTGGTGATTCTTCTCATTGTTGCGGTCGCCGTACTTGGGATGCCCTTTATCGGCCTGCTCTCCTTCATGATTGCAGCGCTGCTGGCACTCCTCGCCTACTACATCATCTTTCCGAAGCTCAACGTGGAATATGAGTATATCCTTCTGAACCACGACCTCCAGATTGACGCGATCTATAACCAGGCAAAGAGGAAATCGCTGCGTACCTTTGACATTCAGCTTGCTGAGATTATCGCGCCAAAAGGTTCTCCGAGGCTGAACTCGTGTCATCCGGAAAAGGTCTTCGACTACAGCTCCGGACGGGCAGACGCCAAAGTCTATGCGATTATGATACCGCTGGATCAGAAAAATTTATGTATCTATATTGAACCGGATGCAAAAATGATAGATCATATGAGACAGTGGATGGGATCAAAGATGTATCTTGACTGAAAATCTTACCATTCACGGCATGCCGGCAAAGCAGATCGTGAATAGCAGCCCGAAAACAAGGGGGCTCATCAAAAGAATTGCAAAACCCGGATAACGGCAAATGACTGATGTCAAAACGCTGTTATCCGGGTTTTTGTTTATCTGAACTCAATGCACAGGAGGGCAGCCTCCGATTAACTGCTTTTTCTGCAGCGGCAGAGTCAGTCTTCGAAATGCAGACACGCTTCCAACGCGGTCTCGATCATATTGGTGAATCCTGTCCTTCTGGCATCCGCTTCCATTGACACGCCTTTTAATGGCAGGTCGGAAACAGTGAACATGGACAGCGCCTTATTTCCGCTTCGGAGCGCATTGCAGTACAAGGATACGGATTCCATTTCCACGCACAGCACGCCCATTTTCTTCCACACTTCCAGGTCAGCCTTATCCTCATTGTAGAAAACATCTGACACAAGTACTGTTCCGGCTTTGTATTTCTGCTGCCTGTCTTTACACGATTGAATCACTGTCTGGCACATATCCCAGTCAGCCCCGGGGGTAAATGTTCCCGGTAGTTTATACTGAGAAATATAGTTAGAATCTGTGCATACTCCTGTGGCAATTACAACATCCCCCAGCTCCAGCTCATCCGAAATAGCTCCTGCCGATCCGATCCTGAGGATCTTTTTCACTCCATAGAAATTATACAGCTCATAAGAATAGATTCCCATGGACGGGATTCCCATCCCACTGGCCTGTACAGAGATTCTCTTTCCCTTATATTCTCCTGTGTATCCAAACACATTACGCACTGTATTGTAACATACAGCATGATCCAGGTATGTGTCCGCGATCAGTTTTGCGCGCAGGGGGTCTCCCGGCATCAGCACGATCTCCGCAATGTCTCCCGGCACGGCGCTGTTATGTGGTGTTCCTTTCATTTCTGACACAGCATTGTCCTCCTTTTTTGTAATATTTCAGCCGTCAATAGCGAACTGTTCCTTTTCAAAACTCACTCATAAGGGATGTCCCTATCGTATTCTCCGGCATATCCACGCCAAAGTTATCCGCAATAGTACTGCCGATTACCGCAAATGTATCCTGATCCGGGATATGCTTTCTGTCTTTCATAGACGGGGAATATCCCAGCAGAGGCACCATCTCTCTTGTGTGATCTGTCCCCTTAAATGTAGGATCATTTCCGTGATCCGCCGTAATCAGCAGCAGATCATCTTCTCTCAAACGTTCCAGCATGACTCCCAGCTTTTCGTCAAAGGCTTCCAGCTCTTTGCCATACCCGATCGGATCTCTGCGGTGTCCCCACAGCGCGTCAAAGTCCACAAGATTTGTAAAACACAATCCTTTAAAATCCTTATCCGTCAGCTCAATTGTCTGTTCCATACCATGTACGCTGCTCTTGGATTTATACGCTTCCGTAATTCCTTCGCCATCAAAGATATCTCTGATCTTCCCCACGCTGATCACATCGAACCCATTGTCTTTGAGTACGTTCAGCACGGTTCTGCCCGACGGCTTCAGAGCATAATCATGTCTGTTGGAGGTACGTTTGAATTCTCCTTTTTTCTTTCCCACATAGGGTCTTGCGATTACCCGTCCTACTTTCCACTCATCTTTCATCGTAAGTTCCCGGGCAATCTCACAGTAGTGGTACAGAGTATCCAGCCCCATCGTCTCCTCGTTGCCACAGATCTGAAGAACAGAGTCGGCGGAGGTGTACACGATCAGGTGTCCTTCCTTTATCTCCTCTTCTCCCAGCTCATCCAGGATTTCCGTGCCGCTGGCGCTTTTATTTCCAATGATCTTTCTTCCTGTTCTCCTGGAAAGCTCTTCGATCAGCTCCGGCGGGAATCCGTGTTCTGTAAATGTGATGAACGGCTTTGTGATATACAGCCCTGTCATCTCCCAGTGCCCCGTCATGGTATCCTTCCCAGCGCTGGCTTCTTTTAATCTGGCGTAACGGGCCGGATACGGTTTCCCTATATCCGCGTGTGTCAGAGGATGCAGTTCACTTAAACCCAGCCCTGTCAGATTCGGAATATGGAATTCTTCCATCTTTTCATCAATATGCCCCAGCGTGTCACAGCCCTTATCATCATATTTCTCCGCGTCAGGCGCTTCTCCGATTCCAAAAGAGTCGATCACAATTAAAAATATTCTTTTATACTTCATTGCTTTTCTTCCTCCTTGCCTTTTCTATTAAGATAATATATATTTATCAGTAAAAAAAAGATAATTGTCATCTTTATATCACAACATATAAAGCTGTTACTAAAGATTTATCGTCTTTGTAACAGCTTCTCTGTCTTTGACGTTCTCGTCGCTTTCACTCCACTCCCGCTCACACTATATTCTGCAGATCACTTCAGTGACAAGTGCTTTGAACTGTTCCGATACCCGGTCCGCCATCTCCTGCACCTCTCTGTGATCCAGCGGCTCAACCGACATCCCTGCCGCCAGGTTAGTTATACAAGAGATACCGCATATTTCCATGCCCATATGGCGCGCGGCCATGGCCTCGCACGCAGTGCTCATCCCCAGTGAGTCCGCGCCCAGAACGCGGCACATATTCACCTCTGCCGGAGTCTCGTAAGCGGGGCCCGTAAGCTGCATATACACTCCCTCTCTGAGCGTAATGCCCAGCTCTTCGGCAGCCGCCCTGGCAATCCTGCGCATCCGGCTGCTGTACACCTCACTCATGTCCGGAAATCTGACTCCAAGCTCGTCAATGTTCTGCCCGATCAGCGGGCTTGGGACGCTGCTGGCTATGTGATCTTTGATCAGCATAAAGTCTCCCGGCCTGTAATCATAATTTGCCGCGCCTGCAGCATTGGTCAGAATCAGCTTTTTCGCTCCGAGCATTCCCATCAGTCTGACAGGCAGAACAACGTCCGCCATGGGATACCCTTCATAGTAGTGAACTCTTCCCTGCATGATCACCACCGGCACTTCTCTCACATAACCGAAGACGAACCGCCCCTTATGTCCGGCAACCGTTGACCTGGGGAATCCCTCAATCTGAGAGTAATCTACAGCCGCCTCAATCCGGATGTCGTCCGCGTAATCGCCAAGCCCGGAACCGAGTACGAGTGCTGTCTCCGGCTGAAAATCAGAAACTTTCCTCACACTTTCCAGGCAGGACGTCAGTTTTTCATATATTTTACTCATCTCTAACCAAACCTCAATTTCTATTATTTGATTCCATTGCTGAAACAACAAGTTCTTTCAGTTTTTCATACTGTTCCTGATTCACCAGAATCTTGCTCCCCTCCTTTGTGATCAGGCCGCCGTCCGAGAATTTCTTCACCGCACGGTTGATTGTTTTTACACACAATCCTGTGGCATTGGACAGTTTCTGTCTTCCTCCCTTCAGCAGAAGCACTCCGTTTTTGGCGTATCTGTCATAACGTTCCGCAATCAGCATCGCCAGGCGGTCCGCCCCCTGGAGGAAAAGGAACGCCCTGCCCTTTCTGGCATCCTCAAGGAGATACTGCCCCATCATTTTAGCCTCCAGCTTCAGCGCGCGGTTGTCTGAGCGCATCCACTTTTCGAATGTCGCCCGGGGCAGCTTCATCACCGTACATTTCGTCACAGTCCTGAGAGTTGTGCTGTACCGGTCCAGATCCATAATATATTCCATCCCGCCCATGGCATATACCCGGTCGAAACGCATGAACTCATAAGTGATCCCGCAAAAGCGGTAATCAACAGCTTCAATAATCCCTTTTCCGATAAAATAAATCATATCGGCAGGTTCATTTTCCCGGATAAATACTACATGTTTATCCATCTCCTCGACCTGAAACGCCTCAATCAGCCACAATGGTGCGGTTTTAAAGTACTCTTCAAACTGTTCCTGCCTTTCTTTCTCTATCGTCTTCAGAAAAGGAAATGTTTCAAACAAAAAATTGTATTTCACAAGCCTCTCCTTTCCCCAGGCATAATTCTATCCGAGATTATCCGGGCCAAATCCGAGCGGAAGAAGTTCCTTCAGTTTAAACACGTCATACTGTTCCTCTCCTGTCGCCAGAATGATACAGAATTCATCCGGGTCACAGAATTCCATCATAACCTGCCTGCAGACTCCGCACGGAGCGGCATACTCTGTCAGGATCCCGTCCTGTCCTCCCACAACACAGATTGCGCGGAAATCTCTGACTCCCTCGCTTACCGCCTTGAAAAACGCAGTGCGCTCCGCGCAGTTTGTCGGCGTATACGCCGCGTTTTCTATATTGCAGCCGGTATAGAGTTCCCCGTTCCCGGCAAGGAGGGCCGCGCCTACCTTAAAGCCCGAATATGGAGTGTATGAATATTTCAGCTGTTCGATTGCAATCCTGATCATCTCACGGATCTTATTTTCCTCCATCCGCATATGCCTCCTTTCGTTCCGGCAGCTGTTCTCAATAACCCGACGCCTCTTCGTTTCTCACCAGTTTTATAATGCGGCTCGTCCCGAGACGTTCTGCCCCCAGTTCAAGGAATCGCTCCGCGTCTTCCAGAGAGGCAATGCCTCCCGCTGCCTTTATCTTAACGTCCGGCCCTATATGCCGGGAAAACAGTTCAACATCCTCAAATGTCGCTCCCGCTCCGGCAAATCCGGTAGATGTCTTAATATAGTCAGCTCCGCTTTCTGTCACGATCTGGCACATTTTAATCTTCTCCTCCCGGGTCAGAAGGCAGGTCTCGATTATCACTTTAAGTACTTTTGTCCCGCATATGTCCTTGAGCGCGCGTATTTCGTCCAGGATCAGGTCATATTTCCCATCCTTAAGCCATCCGATATTGATGACCATATCGATCTCAGACGCGCCGTTTTCAATGGCGTCGCGCGTCTCAAACTCCTTCGTCTTTGTTGTCATATATCCGTTGGGAAATCCGATCACTGTGCACACCGGCACTCTGCCATCCAGATACTCCGCCGCCTGCTTCACATAGCCGGGCGGGATACACACAGACGCAGTCTGATAGCGTACCGCGTCGTCGCAGATCTGCCGGATCTCATCCCATGTGGCCCCCTGTGTCAGAAGTGTATGGTCAACATGTCTTAAAATCTCATTGATATCCATTTTCTCATGTCTCCTTTTCTTATTTATCATGGTCTTTACGGATCAGGAGTCTGATGGCTTCCACTGCTACCTGTACCGCCATATCCGTATCATGCACCACCGGATTTTCAAGCCCCAGTTTTTCCCTCTCCTGGTTTGCGACGACAAGGAAGCAGGATCCTGCCCGCACTTTCAGATAGCCCGCCACGATAAACAGCGCCGCTGATTCCATCTCGGAAGCCAAGCAGCCCATACGTTTCCACGCCTCCCATTTATTCATCAGCTCATAGCTCACCGGCTTCGTCTCCGGCTCATGCTGCCCGTAAAACGCGTCTTTACACTGCACCACTCCAGTGTGGAAAGGAACTCCTTTCTTCTGCGCAGCGTCTGCCAGCGCATTGGTCACCGCGAGATCCGGCACCGCCGGATATTCTATAGGAGCGTATTCTCTGCTCGTACCCTCCATCCGCACGGCGCCTGTAGCTACCACAACGTCACCGCTTTTCACTTCTGTCTGCATACCGCCGCATGTGCCGATGCGGATAAACGTGTCCGCACCGCACCGGTACAGCTCTTCCATGGCAATCGAGGCAGAAGGTCCGCCGATCCCGGTTGAGGTCACGCTGACTTTTACTCCGTCCAGTGTTCCTGTATAGGTGATATATTCCCTGTTGTCGGCTATAAGCACCGGGTTATCAAAATACCGGGCAATCTTCTCGCACCGTTTCGGATCTCCCGGCAGGATCACATAGCGTCCCACCTCTCCCTGCGCCACCTGAATATGGTACTGCCTGCTGGCATCTTCTGAATAGTTCTTCATGCTCTGTCTCCTCTCTGTGTTTATCTCTGCCCCTTGTCATAAGGGATACCTTCCGCCTTCGGCGCTCTGGATTTCTTGGAAACAAAAATGAGCACAAGAAGGGAAATGATATACGGGAGCATATTGTATAAAGTGCTGGGCAGCTTAAGTGCTACCAGAGCGTCAAATCCTGTATAGACATTGGACAATGCCCTGAACAGGCCGAACAGGAGCGCCGCAAGTCCGATGTTGACCGGTTTCCACTGCCCGAAGATCATAACCGCAAGGGCGAGGAATCCGAAGCCTGCCACACCGTTTTCAAATTTCCATTCGCTGACGCCGGCGGTAATGTATACGAGCCCGCCCAGGCCGCCCAGCGCTCCGGAGATCAGCACGCCGGCATAACGCATTTTATACACATTGATTCCCACTGAATCGGCCGCCTGGGGATGCTCCCCGCACGCACACAGCCGCAGCCCGAATTTTGTCTTATACAGCACAATGTAGGACGCTATAAGTATCAGAAGAGCAATAAGCATAAACCAGTTGAACTCGAAGCTTCCGAAGTTCACCAGAAACGCTTTCTTGGCGCCTCCGTAAGCAACCGTTGAGGACACATTGTCCACACTCTCCGCTGTATTGATCGCTCTTACAAGAACAACCGCGATAGCGGGGCCCATCAGGTTCAGAGCTGTTCCGACAAGCGTCTGATCTGCGTTAAACCGGATCGCCGCCACTCCGAGAAGGAGGGAAAAGATCATCCCCGCCACAACGCTTCCCAGAATCACACACAGGATCATGAGCGGAGCCGCTGTCACCGCAGGCAGATATTTCATCATCAGGGCGCCTCCAAGCGCGCCGATCACCATGATTCCCTCAAGTCCGATATTGATCACGCCGCCGTGTTCGGAAAAGCAGCCGCCAAGTGCCACAAGCACCAGCACCGAAGCAAATATTAACGTATACTGGATCAACAACAACATTATGCTTCGCCCCCTTTCTGTCCTTTTCCGGCAAGTTTTTCTTCCCGCCTGTCAAGCAGCTTGTTCAGCCATACTTTAAAGAAAAGAACAAAGCCGCAGAGATAGATGATAAACGCGGAGATCAGATCTGAGATCTGAGATGAGTACATCGTAGTGTCCACATATGTTCCACCGCTTGTAATATGCTGGATAAAGTAGGAGGAAAAGATAGCTCCGATAGGGTGCGAACCTCCCAGGAACGCAGCCGCGATCCCATTAAATCCCATAGCGGGCACGCTTGTCTGCTGAACCATCCACTGTTCGATTCCTGTCAGATAAAAGATTCCCGCTCCGCATCCCGCAAGGCCTCCTGCGATCGCCATAGTCAGGATGATGTTTCTCTTTTCATGCATACCACAGTATTTTGCGGCATTTTTGTTAAATCCCGTAGCCTTCAGCTCATATCCCAATTTCGTCTTTTCGAGAAGGATCCAAACAAGAACCGCGATCACAACGGCGAGGATCAGCCCGATCGTGACGAACTCATTATTGGAAAACAGTTTGTCAAGCCCCAGTGTTGGAAGCAGTCCGCTTTGGTTCGCACTCTTAAGTGTTCTCGTGTAAGGAGTGGACTGTTCTTTTACTCTTGTAAGCAGCATGTTCACGCAGTAAAGACCGATCCAGTTGAGCATGATACAGGATATTACTTCATTTACATTGAAATATGCCTTGAGAAACCCCGACACGGCCCCTACGAGTCCTGCAGCCACAACTGCAGCTATCAGGCAGATATACCAGGGCATCTTCAGGGCAAGGCCGAAATACAGGCACGCGCCCGCACCAATCACATACTGCCCCGCGGCGCCGATGTTAAACAGCCCCACTTTCCATGCAAAAAGGACAGATAGCGAACACATCAGAAGAGCAGATGCCTTGACCAGCGTTGTTCCAAAATATTTTGTCGCCGCCACCGCGCTGGGATAGTAGAGGAAGTTTTTCAAGATAGCCAGAACCGCTTCCGCCGCGCCGCCCGGGTTAATGATCAGCAGTACGATAAAGCCGACCAGAAGTCCGAGCAGAATGCAGAGCAGGGAACCGATCACTGTCTGAATCCCGCTGTTGCGAAGCAGGCTCTTTTTCTTTCCGATATTTCTATTCATCTGTGCCTGTCTCCTTTCTCCTTGATCCTGCCATGTAGAGTCCCAATTCCTCTACAGTAACTTTGTCCGGGTCAAACTCTCCCACAATCTCGCCTTCATACATGACCAGTATCCGGTCTGAAACATTCATAACCTCATCGAGCTCCAGGCTGACGAGCAGGACTCCTTTCCCGGCGTCTCTCTGCGCTACGAGCTGCTTATGGATATACTCGATAGCGCCTACGTCCAGGCCTCTCGTAGGCTGAACCGCGACAAGCAGCTCAGGGTCTTTATCGATCTCCCGGGCTACGATCGCTTTCTGCTGGTTTCCGCCCGACATGGATCTGGCGATTGTGACCGGTCCCTGGCCGGAACGCACATCATACTGTTCAATCAGCCTGTTCGCGTATTTCCGGATTTCTTTGCGCCTGAGGAATCCCAGCTTATTTGTAAACTGCGGTTCAAAATAACGCTGAAGAACGATGTTGTCCTCAAGAGAATAGTCCAGGACAAGCCCGTGTTTATGTCTGTCCTCAGGTATGTGGCTCATGCCGGACACAAGGCGCTTGCGGATGGCTGCGCGGGTAATGTCTTTCCCGTCCATCATGATCGTTCCGCTTTTAAGCGGTTCCAGCCCGGTAAGCCCATATACGAACTCCGTCTGCCCGTTGCCGTCAATACCGGCAATACATACGATCTCCCCCCGTCTCACCTGAAGGGATACATTGTTTACCGCATTTTTTTTGTGATGTCTGGAGGCTACTGTCATACCCTGGATGTCGAGGACGACCTCTCCCGGCTTTGCGGGCTCTTTTTCCACCACAAAGTTTACGTCTCTCCCGACCATCATGGCGGAAAGTTTTTCCGGCGTCGTATCCTTTGTCTCTACTGTTCCGATATACCTGCCCTTTCTGAGCACCGTACACCGGTCAGACACCTGCATGATCTCCGCAAGCTTATGAGTAATGAAGAGGATGCTCTTCCCTTCTGCCGCCAGATTTTTCATGATTGTCATCAGTTCCTGGATCTCCTGCGGCGTAAGTACTGCGGTTGGCTCATCAAAAATGAGTATGTCGTTGTCACGGTAGAGCATTTTCAGGATTTCTGTTCTCTGCTGCATTCCCACTGTCACGTCTTCAATGATCGCGTCTGGATCCACGGAAAGCCCGTATTTCTCAGACAGCGCGATAACTTTTTTTCTTGCTTCCTCTTTCCGGAGAAATCCGCCCTTTGTCGTCTCCACCCCCAGGATGATGTTATCAAGCACGCTGAAGCATTCCACCAATTTAAAGTGCTGGTGTACCATTCCGATTCCCAGTTCGTTGGCGTCATTCGGATCTTTGATCTCAACTTTTCTGCCGTCTTTGAATATTTCCCCTTCTTCCTGCTGGTACAGGCCGAACAGGACACTCATCAGTGTGGATTTACCGGCCCCGTTTTCCCCCAGAAGAGCGTGGATCTCTCCTTTTTTCAACTGTAAAGTAATATTGTCGTTTGCAATGATTCCCGGGAATCTCTTCGTGATATTCCGCATCTCTATTGCATACTCAGCCATCCTTTACATACCTCCTCTCACTGCATCTCATTAGCGTTTTACCAGACAGGGGAACAAGTTCCCACCTGCTCCCCTGTCCTTTTCTGCCGCAGTAGGCGTCCGGGCCCGCCGCAGCGCTGTTTTCGGTTCTTTTTTGTTTATTTAATGCTGCCGTAATCTGTTACTTTTACTGCCGTCTCAGGCATAGCTGTTGTGTCATTGGAAACCTCAAGCTCGCCGTCATACATTGATTTTACAAGCGCGCGGTAGTCATCCTCTGTAAAGCCTTCGCCCCACTGAGTAGTAGCGATCGGAAGCTGTACATAGTTGTCTTCCGGGTTTTCGGAAACAAGGCCAAGATTGTCGATCTTTCCTGTATAGTCGCTCCAGTTGCCGTCCTGAATGTCTGTCAGTACTGTGTTGATCGTAGCAGCCAGGCCTTTCATAGCGGAAGTTACTGTAAGGCCCTCTTCATACTGATCGATCACAGGAGCCTGGTCAGAGTCAACTCCGATCACCTTGCCGCCCGCCTTAACTGCTGCCTCTGCCGCGGATGTATAGATACCGCCGCCGCAGGCAAATACAACTTCAACGCCCATCGTTCCGTACCATGTGTCCATTGCTGCCGTAATGTCCGCATCGCCATAGAACTGTCCGCCGCATACATACTCAACTTCAACCTCGTTCTCAACACCAAGCTCCTTGGCCGCTTCGTCTATTCCCTGAACGTATCCATATCCGAAACGCATAACCGCCGGCACTGACATGCCGCCGAGGAAGCCCAGGTGCCTGTATCCCAGCTTCACTGCCGCGTAGCCTGCCATATACCCGGAGAGCTCTTCCTGGTATGTACAGCAGTATACGTTGTCTGTATTATAGTACTCTGTCACATCGTATTCATCCGGGTTATAGCTGTACCCCTCGCCTACACCCTTCTCAAGAATATCTCCCGCTCCTACATCAAGGGCGATAAATTTCACATCCGGATACATCTCAGGCTGCTCTACAACCGTTGCAGCAAACATGTATCCCGGCATCACAACAATGTTCGCTCCGTCAGCGACCGCCTGGTCCACACTGGCGTTTCTCGCCTCGTCCGAATCACTTTCCGGTTTGTAATATGTGAACTCCACACCGTTATCTTCTGACCATGCCTTGCAGGCCTCATATGTTGTCTGATTAAAACTCTGGTCTGTAATGTCACCGGAGTCTGTTATCATCGCAATGTTCATCTCCGCATCAGACCCGGAATCTCCCGAACCGCCTTCACCTGATCCTTCACTTGATCCGCCGCTTCCGCAGGCAGTCATCGACAGTGCCATCACGCCAACAAGCAACATTGAAACCACTCTTTTTTTCATACCTATTGTCCTCCTTTTTTCCAAAACCTGTTTGATAGGTAAATTATAACACAAGTCTCTTTTCATAGTAGGACTCAAGTCCTATTTTTTAAAAATCATATACATTTTGTTATTATTTGCCAGTTTTCATACATATTTCTTGTGCACTATCACTATCGCTTTTTTGCTAAGAAGGACAGCAGCCCTTTTTGGCCGCTTTATTCCAGTCATATTGACGGTTCATAACAAAAAATCAGGGCCTGCCGGTCTGGCAGCCCTGATTTCTTTCCAATATTTCAGGATATCTGTACTACTGCTGTCCGCGCTTTCTGACGATTACAGCAGCCGCCGTTCCGGCCGCGAGCGCTGCCGCAGCCATAATTATAACAAGAAGCGCTGCCGGCGCGTCGTCTCCTGTCTCAACTGCTTTAGCCGTATTCTGTCCGCCGCCAGAATTGTTCTGCGCATTTCCTGTCTGTGAGGATCCGCTCTGTGACGGAGCATTCTGACCCGGGGTACCGCTCTGCCCGGTACTGCCGCCCTGGCCTGCTGTACTTTCTTCGCATACCACGCTGATCGCAATGGCGCCGGTCACTGCTGTTCCTGATATCACAAGCTCTCCCGACTCCGGATCGTAAGTATACTCAGCAGCCCGGAAAATGCCGCCTGCTGACAGCTCATTTCCCGCCACTTTTACAGTGATGCTGCCCGGAAGTTTATAACCTTCCGCCGCCACAATCCTGCCTGTGTAATCCTGTCCGGACACAGCGGTCTTTGCGCCCTCGAAGCTTCCGTTCTGGACAGATACGGTTACTTCAAAGCTTTCCGGCTGAGGCTCTTCTCCCGCCTGTGCAGGAAGGATTTCAGAACGGTCACGTACTCTGAGCCGGTTGCCCTCCGCGTCATGGGAGACAAATCCAACCGCGCTGATATAAGCGCCCGCCTTTACGAACTCCTCCAAAGGCTGTGACGTCTCATCGGAATATCCGATGTAACCGTCGATGAATACCCGGCAGCTTTCGCCGCTGTCATCCTGGATGATAATGCTCTCCACAAGACCGCCTGCAGCCGTATAGTCCATGACTGTTCCCTGCACCCGGACAAGTTTTCCGAAATTGGTGTTATAGTCATTCGCTTCTTTTGTCGTCACGTCCGTGATCACTACATCTTTGCTTCCTTCCAGCACAGTTACAGAGATTGCCGATAACTGCCTGTCGCCGATGTACTCGCTGACCGATCCTGTGATCTGAACCTGATCTCCCCGGCGGATATTGCTGTCATCGATCGGGAAAATATTGATTCCATTGCCCTGGTCATCCTGGATGTAGATCGTATTAAAGAACGCATTTCCGCTTTCGGCAGTTCCGTTTGCCACGGTTCCGACCACGGTGAACACTTCTCCCGCCTGTCCTGCCCGCGCCTCCTGGATCGTGCTGATCACAGGCTCAACTTTCACATCGCTGAGCAGGTTCTGAGCCATAATACCGTTCGCATAGCTTACCTGGTCCTCAGAAGACACTTCAAAGTTAGAGCAGAACACTGTGCCGCATACATAGACACGGCCGCTTCCGACTGCCTCTGTAGCCATGGATACAACTTCGCCCTTCTTTACGACTACGCTTCCTTCATCATACGCGTCTCCAGAGCTTAATACCGGCTTGTCGTGCCCCTGGGCCGGGTTCTTGCTGTTAATCGAATAAGTTGTTTCATGTCCGTAGACAATAGCCTCTCCCTGGCCGACACTGACAGAGCATCCGGAATAAGAGCTGTATGTAAGTCCGGATTCTTTGACTCCTGCCAGAATGTTCTGAACCGCCGGATCCGTGCTTTCATAATTAAAGTCGTCGAAGTACAGTCTGTAAGGCTGTCCGCCGTTTTCATCCTGATCAATCAGCTCATCGTCATTAATCCGCATAGTAGAACCGATTCCTTCAAGCAGATTATTTGCCTGCTCATAGGATGTATAAGGCAGTCCGCTGCCCGAGTCCTGATAGTCCGCCAGTCCGCAGACAACCACGGTTCCGCCATTATTTACATAGTCGCTGACAACCTGGATAAAGTCATTCTCAAATACACTGGGCTGAGCGTCGCCGGTGTAGTCGCTTGTGTATTTCAGCGGAGCAGAGGCTATAAAGAGAGATACTCCTTCCAGCATCTCTGCCGTCACCGTCTCTCCGGGCTGAACGATCTTCACCTGGATATTGTCCGAGGTACCCATGTTGATAAAGTTCGTCATATTTCCGGAATAATATCCGGTTACATAATCATTGTAATGTGTACCGTCTATCAGGACTTTTGTCGCGATGGACGGATCGGACACGCTCAGCTTGAGCACATCCGTAAAGGTATATTCCTCTCCTCCGATGAGTGCCCTCAGTTCTGCGTTGACGTTAAACCCGCCCGCCTGGTCTGCAGTATACGGGAAGGAATACTCAAAAGAAGATCTCGCGCCGATCACGCCGTTTGTCCCGAGATCAGCCACATTCGCCGTATGGAATGGTTCTGTCTGTCCTTCCATCGTATAGGTCAGGGACTGCACAGTCATATCATCGTTCAGGTTGTTGAATATCTGGCTGGAGAGGTTGATCTCATCGCCTTTGATCGGCATCGCCACATCGCTGGATGTGTTGGATATACCGGCATTTATACTCTCACCTGTCCATACCGGAGCTGTCACCGCGATATTCTTATCCGCCTGAGTAACCCTGAGGTAGTAGTAGCCGTAGCCTGTGGAAAGGTTGTTAAATTCCACTGTTGCGCTGCCGCCTGTAAATGTCTTCTCCGCCAGCGTCTGGCCTCCGTTTACAATAACTTCTACTTTCGTCTCGCCATCTGTGTCCGTCGGATCGGAGATATTGGCCGTTATATTGATCTCTTCCTGCTCGTCAAGGATGGATCCCATGGCGTTTCCGTTCAGAGAGTACAGGATGGACAGATCATTGTCTTCTGTCGCGTATACGCGGTAATTCCTCATAGCGTCGTATATCGCTGTCTCAGAGAGACCGTCGGACAGCACAACGCTTCTGGATGTGTTGGAATCTCCCCAGCTGCCTTTGTGGTTGTCCTGGTTGTTTGTCGGCGCAACATGCCATCCCTTGTCCAGCGCTCTTGTATAGTAGCTGTAAGACGGGAAGTATCCGGAGCTTCCAATGGCTCCCTCGCCGTTGCCCACTTCGATCAGTGTGATCTGATTGTCGATGACCGGATCATACATTGCGAAATCCATGAAGTCGCCAAACGTATCTCCCGGGTGATTGAACTGGGAGATTGTCTCCGGATTCGCTTTCAGCGTGTTGTAATATGCTCCCAGCACTTCGTAGTTGTCGCCCTTTCTGTAGGGCTCCGCATTCCTGTTCTCAAATCCCTTGGAGTTAAATGTGTTCATATGCCCCGGAGAACCGCCGGACCATGTCATCTCAAATCCGTAGATTCCGACAAAGTCACCCTCTCTGGCAGTGATGGCTCTCGCGCCGTCGCGCCCTTCCTTCCATGACGCGTTCACTTCTTCCGCGTTCTCGTCTCCGAGGTGCGTCGTTCCTGCGCCGGGCAGGCCGGACTGGCCCTCAAACGAGTTGGAATGGTCGGTAAGCGCAAGGAAATCAAGATTTTCCACGTTCGCCGCATGGTCAAACGCCTGCTCCACCGTGCCTGTTCCGTCGGAAAGATTAGTATGCGCATGAAGCTGCCCGAAATACAGGGTATAGTCTTCGAGCATCATAGGCGCCTTATACGTAAAGCTGTAAACCTCACCGGTCTGGGCCTCTGTCCCTTCACCCTGAGGAATGTATGCCACCGCCTTTACAATGACGGGCTTGTCTTTCTCCGGTGTTGCGGCGATTTCAACAGGATCCGTGTACCGCTGTTCCGCATTGCCTGCTTCCGGATCTGCCGGCTCCGTTCCGTCTGTACTCATCGTGTAATAGATCTCAGCGCCGGACGCAGCCTCCAGTGTAATCTTCTGGCCTGCCACAACACTTGCCCCGCTCTTTGGAGTTGACTCAACCTCAAGTCCCTCTACTGCTGAAGGTTCAGACGGCCCGCCGGGTTCCTCCGTTCCTCCCGGATCTTCCGTCACCTCATAGAACTTCAGGGCAAACATACCTTCGCTGCCCGCTGCTATCGTACTGTAAGCGCTCCAGTTTCCGTTGTTGTCATACCACTCCATGTATGCGTTGCGCACTGTGTTCTTTATGTAATACTGGCCGTTATTTGCCTCTTCCAGCGTCCACCTGTCATTCTTTCCGCCCAGCGGCATGCTGGAATAGCTGTCCTCCATGCCGATATTCTGTCCGTCATACGAGAAACAGTATGTTCCGTCTCCGTTATCCTTTACTGTCCATACGTCTTTCTCTGTGTAGCCGGAGAGCGTTCCGTCCTCCGCCACTGTGACGTCAGTGCCGTTGTTATAGAACCCGTTGTACTCAGCGGAGAGGGCTTTGCTGTAAGCCGGCGCGTAGATTACCACCTGAGCGCCGTCCTGAGGAGCCGAAGTATTCTCGCTGTCCCCGGAAACCGTATACTGCAGTGTCTGCACCGCGCTGTATGCTCCGTTGAGCACTGCCACGGCCTTTAAAGTACAGGCCGCCGTAATCACCGGCTTCTTATCCGCGCTGTAGAGCTCTCTGGACTCATTTGCCGGGTCTGTCGGATCCGTTCCGTCCAGTGTGTAGTAGATTTCTGCCCCGGGGGTGGAAGAAGTCAGTGTGATCTCTGTGCCGGACGCAACATCCCCTGCCTGTGAAGAGGCCTGAGGAGCAGCCACCGCCCCGCCGGACTCATCAGACGCCTTGTAGAGCGTAAACTCAGACGGGTACCCATCCGGATATGACGTTACAGTCACCGTCTTATAGGCGCGGAATTTATACTCACTTTTGCTGTTGCATGCCAGTATGACAGTGTCCTCCCCCTGTCCTGTGAAGGTAAATGTACCTGTTTCTTCTGTGAAAGACGCCTTCCACTGATACTCGTTTTCCTGGATTCCGTTCACATCTCCGCCCTTTGGCGCGATGAACTTTCCGTTTGCGTCTTTCAGAGCCGCGGTTACTTCCGGTTCCTGTCCGCTTTCGTCAGTGGTGACTTTCAGTTCCCATACGGCGTTTTCATCCGTCTTGCTGATGGAGTCCCCCGCGTCTGACATTGTACCGAGCCCGCTTTTGGGTACAGTTGATACCCAGGTCCCGTCCAGTGCTCCGGGAGCGTACCCTTCCCCGGTATCCAGGCCGGTCAGCATGATATACTTCCCGTCTGTGAGCTGATCCATGTCTGTCACTTTTGTGTAGGTGACGGCTTCCGCTGCCAGAAGTTCCTGTGCCGGCAGCAGGGATACAGTCATCATCGCGGCCATGCAAAACGCTGTAATCCGTGCTCCCAGAGCTGTTTTACCTTTCTTTTTCATCTTCTCCTCCTATCCTGATAAAAATGATGATAATTGGCGCCGGAATGATCCGGCATGATATATATTAAACTCTCTGCTTTTTATCACGCGCCATGAGTCTTGCGCTGATAAAAGCTACAAGAGGAACAGTCAGCAGGATTCCGACAGAGCCTGAGACGCTCTGTATGATTTCCAGTGCAATGAAGTCTGTATTGATCAGCTGAAGGAACGGGATCTCATAGGTCTGAACGAGAATCAGCATGTTGAGCGAGGAGCCGGCGAAAGCAAGGATCAGCGTGTTTGCCATCGTTCCCATAGCGTCTTTTCCGATCTGCATCCCGGAGCGGAAAAGTCCGGCCGCGGAGACATCCGGATTCTGCTCCTTCATCTCCCACACAGACGACGCAATTCCCATCGCCACATCCATCACCGCGCCGAGGGCGGATATAAGAACACCGCACACAAGAAGGCCGCTGACCTTCAGCCCCTGATCCGCGCCGTAGAGAATCAGGTTCTCTGCCTCCTCCATATTAAATCCGTTCAGCGGAGTGAGCTCTCCCACAGTTCCGGCGATAACGCCCGATACAAGAACACCGCCTACGCAGCCGCAGACCGCACAGAATGTTTTCTTCGAATACCCGTTCAAAAAGATCAGGGCCGCAGCTGCCGAGACAGCGGACACGGCGATTGTCACCGGTATCGCCGGGACTCCCCGCAGAAGGCAGGGAATCAGGATGAACCAGATACATCCCAGGGTAAGCAGAAGCCCCGCCAGGGCCCCCAGTCCTTTCTTTCCTCCAAGCACGGCCAAAAGTACAAAGAATACCAGGAGAAAACCTCCCAGGACAATCCCTCTGTCGTAGTTAAAAACAGAGGCATAATAAGAACCGCCCTCGTCTGTCATGATGCGGACGATAATGCGGTCGCCCTGCTCCACATCCACATTAAACAGCGCGCTCATGTAATTCGTCACCGTCATGATCTCATCTTTGTGATCCCCTGACAGAATCCGGATCTCCAGCTCCTGGTCGCCTACGCGCCGGCCCTCCGCGTTGTCGAAATCTTCCTGCGCATTGTCTTCGAGCACCGCGGTAATCTTCGCGGCCGCGTACACCAGACGCCCGGAAGCCGGCGCCTCCCTGTCAGCTCCGGGTCTGTTTGCCCACACGGCTGCTCCTGTCAGAATGATCAGCGCGATCACGACGGGAAGCGCTCTCTGCAGTCTGTATATTATCTTATCCTTCACTATTCCATTTCCTCCCTATGCAATGCAAAATCCGGCCAACATTTTACCGGAGTTCTGTAAAATCGCCCTTTTGCTTTCTGTAAAAAATAAATTAAATTTATGTTTTAAATTATAATAGATATGTGGTTTTATAATAGGACCTATGTCTCTTTTCACTATACATCTCTCTATTTTGTGATATTTTTACAGATTTTTCAGTATATTTTGTTAATTTTCACTTTATTCAGGCAGCAGATTGTTCAGCAGGGAGGAAGGGATGTTCCAATGACTTTGGAGTAGATTAAAAAAAGAACCTGGAAAGCAGCGACAATAACTGCTTTCCAGGTTTTACGATCTTTATTCCGCAATATACTTGCACGCCGCCAGGGCCGCCACAGCCCCGTCAGCCGCCGCTGTCGTAAGCTGTCTTACTTCCTTTGTCCGGCAGTCGCCGGCCGCAAAGATTCCCGGGTGGGAAGTCATGCAGTCCTCGGACGCAAGGATAAATCCATTCCCGTCCAGCCTGACGATGTCGGCAAACGCGTCGTTCTTCGGGATCTGTCCCACAGCGATAAACACTCCCGCCACAGGCAGTTCACTTTCTTTTCCTGTCTTCTTATGATTCAGGATCAGCTTTTCCACCATGTTTTCACCGGCGATCTCTTTGACTGTCGCGCTCAAGATAAATTCCACGTTTTCTTTCTTCTCCAGACGCTTTACAATGTTGTCTTCCCCGCGGAACTCATCCCGGCGGTGGATCAGATATACATTGCTGCAATATCCCGAAAGGAATTCCGCATCCTGGAGAGCCGTGCTTCCACCTCCTACGACAGCCACCTCTCTTCCCCGGAAGAACATCCCGTCGCAGGTTGCGCAGTAGGATACTCCCGCCCCGGTCAGTCTTTCCTCTCCCGGGACTCCCAGATGCCTGTGAGTCACTCCAGTGGCAAGGATGACACTCCTGCAGGGATATTCGTTCTCCGCAGTTACTATTATTTTTGTTCCATTCTCTTCGCGGATTCCCGTAACCTGTTCTGTCTTAGTTTCTGCTCCCAGCTTTGTTGCCTGGTCCAGCAGGTTCATAGAAAATTCGCTTCCGCTCACACTGGCGATTCCCGGATAGTTCTCCACATTCGGAGAAGAGGTAATCTGTCCCCCGAAAGCTCCTCCTTCTATTATGATCGTCTTTTTCCCCGCGCGCTGCCCGTAGATGGCAGCTGTCATTCCGGCGGTCCCTCCGCCGACAATTCCAATATCATACATGATTTCACCCTTCCTTTTCTGCGTAGTTTTTTATATTCGAAGCATTGGCCAGCTTTATCACTTGTCCGTCTTTTACAACGATCAGGGTCGGCGCCTGCATGACGCCGTATTTCTGTACCAGATCCATATGCTCCTCTGCATCCACCAGCTCATACGGGATGTGAGCTTTTTCAAGAGAATTTACAGCCATACGGCAGTTCGGACAGGTCTTTGTGGTAAAGAGAAATGTCCGGCTCCCGCCATCCGCCTGCGCCTCTGCGCCGCCGGGCGCCGTCTGATTCTGCGCGGCTCCTGCTTCCTTCTCCGCCTCCGCAGCCGCCTGTGTTCCCGGGCGCATATGGGAGTTCATGATATCGTACACCTTACGTTCTTTATATTCCTGTGTCTTTCCGTCATTCCAGTTCTTCACCGGCCTGTAATATCCGGTAATCCTGCTGTACACCTCAGCCTCCTCTCCGCAGTACGGGCACTTGAACTGCTCGCCTGTGAGATAGCCGTGGTTCCTGCAGATCGAATAGGTCGGCGACATTGTATAATATGGCAGTTTATAGTTCTCTGCGATCTTCCGCACAAGAGCCGCCGCCGACTTCCAATTCGGAAGTTTTTCTCCCAGAAATGTATGGAATACAGTTCCTGATGTATAGAGCGTCTGGAGCTCATCCTGGATATCAAGCGCCTCAAAGACGTCCTCTGTATATCCCACCGGAAGATGAGAGCTGTTTGTATAGTATGGAGTCCCATTCTTTTCCGCGGCAGTAATAATGTCGGGGAACTGCTCCACATCGTGTTTTGCCAGACGGTATGTGGTGGACTCCGCCGGAGTCGCCTCCAAGTTGTAGAGATCGCCGTACTCCTCCTGATAATCCGCCAGCCGCTCGCGCATGTGGTTCAGCACATCTTTCGTGAATTCCTGTGCTTCCTCATAGGTCAGATCCTGGCGGATCCATTTCGCATTCAGGCATGCCTCGTTCATGCCGATCAGGCCGATGGTTGAAAAGTGATTCTCAAATGTGCCCAGATACCTCTTTGTATACGGATACAGACCTTCATTCAGCAGCTTTGTAATGACGGTTCTCTTAATGTGCAGCGATCTCGCGGAAATATCCATCAGGCGGTCCAGTCTCTTATAAAATTCTTCCTCGTTTTCAGACAGATATGCAATCCTTGGCATATTGATGGTGACAACGCCCACAGATCCCGTGCTCTCGCCGCTTCCGAAGAAGCCGCCGGACTTCTTTCTCAGTTCCCTTAGGTCCAGGCGCAGACGGCAGCACATGCTGCGCACGTCGCTGGGTTTCATATCGCTGTTAATATAGTTTGAGAAATACGGAGTACCGTATTTTGCCGTCATCTCAAAGAGCAGCCTGTTGTTCTC
Source organism: uncultured Mediterraneibacter sp. (assembly GCA_944384505.1). Lineage (GTDB taxonomy): Bacteria > Bacillota > Clostridia > Lachnospirales > Lachnospiraceae > Mediterraneibacter. Next base: position 3,218 of record CALWTQ010000051.1, on the reverse strand, counting down.
AGTCTCTGACCAGTCAAAGTCTCTGGTAATAGAATAAGTCGGGATCGGATACTGGAACCCGCGTCCCTCCGCGTCGCCCTCAATCATAGTCTCGATAAAGGCCTTATTGACCATATCCATCTCTTTTTTGCAGTCTCCGTAGGTAAAATCCATCTCCTTTCCGCCCACTATAGCAGGGAGATCTTTCAGGTCATCAGGCACGGTCCAGTCCAGCGTAATGTTGGAAAACGGCGCCTGGGTCCCCCACCTGGACGGAATATTCACCCCGTAGATAAAGGACTCTATGCACTTCTTCACCTCAGGATAGGTCAGATGATCCGTCTTTACAAATGGAGCCAGGTATGTGTCAAAGGATGAGAACGCCTGGGCGCCGGCCCACTCATTCTGCATGATGCCGAGGAAATTCACCATCTGGTTGCACAGTACGCTTAAGTGTTTCGCCGGAGCAGATGTAATCCGCCCGGGGATGCCACCTAACCCCTCCTGGATCAGCTGCTTTAAGGACCAGCCCGCGCAGTATCCGGTAAGCATGGACAGATCGTGGATATGGATATCCGCGTTCTTGTGCGCTTTCCCGATCTCCTCATCGTAGATCTCGGAGAGCCAGTAATTAGCCGTAATCGCACCGGAATTGCTCAGGATCAGTCCTCCCACAGAATAGGTGACAGTGGAATTCTCCTTTACACGCCAGTCCGTCACTTTGACATAGCTGTCCACGATCTCCTTGTAGTCCAGAAGGGTGGAGTTTAAATTTCGTATCTTCTCTCTCTGCTTCCTGTACAGGATATATCCCTTCGCCACATCATCATATCCGGCCTGGATCAGAACAGACTCCACACTATCCTGGATATCCTCCACGGCAATCAGCCCCTCAGAAATCTTAGGCTCAAATGCCGCCGTTACTTTCAGCGCAAGCATATCTATAATGTCCTGATTATAGTTCTTCTCCTGTGCTTCAAATGCCTTCCGAACCGCCTCTCCGATCTTTGCCAGATTAAATTCCGCGATCTTGCCGTCTCTTTTTTTCACCTGATACATGTTCAACTCCCCTTTCCCGCTTCGGATTCTTATGGCGTCTGCTCCTATTCTATCATTTTATCAGAAGATGTGTCAACAGAAAAACATCAACATCTAGTGTCTGTTCTGATCACACTCTCACTAGATATTGATGTTTTTTCCGCACTTCATCTCGTCCCGGAAGCACTGCCGTACCCTTTGTCCTTAGCCGATGCCCCGAAGCCGTGCATTCGGGATATACTCTTTCACAATTTCAAGCGCCTGTTCCATAATCTCTCCCGTATAGGCTCTCAGCCCCATCTCAGGACAGATCAGATCCGCCGAATCTACAAATCCCTGGAGATAATACTTCTCTGCGCCCGCGAGCCATTTCCCGATTGCTTTAAAATCATCTCTCTTATGAAATTCCCTGACTACAGTTGTTCGGAACTCATAGGGAATCCGGCCTGTCATAAGAAATTTGACGCTCTCCCTGACATTTTCCAGGTCATAGTCCTCAATCCCGGTCGTCATGGCATATTTTTCCGGAGAATTCTTTATATCCATGGCGACGTAATCTATCAGTTCTTTTTCCACAAGATACTTCAGCCTCCCCGCACAGCTCCCGTTCGTGTCGATCTTAATCTGATAACCCAGGCGCCTGATCTCTGTTAGAAACGGTTCCAGATCCAGGGCAAGAAGAGGCTCCCCGCCGGTAATGCACACGCCGTCCAGAACTCCGGCGCGCTTCTTCAAGAATGCCAGGACTTCTTCCTCCGGGATCTGCCGGGATGGATCTATATGCGTCACAAGAGACGCATTATGACAGAACGGGCATCGGAAATTACAGCCCGCAAGGAAAATCGTGCACGCCACCATCCCGGGATAGTCCAGAAGCGTAAGCTTCTGAAGTCCCTGAATATTCATAAACTCTCCCCCTTCCGGTTAAATCTGTTTTCAAACGTTCCGAAGATTACAGGTTTCTGGATACATCTGCGCAGGCCTTCATCGCCTCGATCACCGCACTCCGGAAGCCCTCTTTCTCCAGTACTCTGACCGCCTCAATTGTGGTTCCGGCGGGAGAACACACCATATCTTTTAACTCTCCCGGATGTTTTCCCGTCTCCAGCACCATCTTCGCACTTCCATATACTGCCTGCGCCGCAAACTGATACGCCTGCGCCCGGGGCATTCCTTCCGCCACAGCCGCGTCCGCCATCGCTTCTATAAACATAAATACGTAGGCCGGGGAACTTCCGCTCACAGCTACAACCGCGTCAATCAGACGCTCGGGAACGACCTCCACTTTCCCGAATGCGCCAAGAATTTTCAGGGCGTATTCCTTCTCCTCTTCAGTCACGTACTCATTGGCGCAGGCTGCTGTCATTCCCTCTCCGACCAATGCCGGCGTATTGGGCATCGTCCGGACAATCTTCACCGGCCCGCCGAACTGCTCTTCCAGCCAGGCAAGCGTTTTCCCCGGCGCAATTGTAATAATCAGCTGATTTTTGCCGATGCAGTCTTTGATCTGAGCAATTGTCTCCGCATAGAATTGAGGTTTCACGGAGAGAATAAGCACTTCCGACTCCGACGCGGCTTTCCGGTTATTATCAGTTACATTTATACCGTATGTATCCTTCACTCTCTGTCTGCCCGCCTCGGAAATATCCGAGCCGATAATCTCCTCCGGGCGGAAGATCTCATTTTTAATAATTCCTCCCATAATCGCGCCCGCCATGTTGCCTGTTCCGATAAATCCCAACTTCATAATCCAGTCTCCTCCTGCATATATTCCTTATTTCATTTCACCCGGAAGCTTTTTTCCTCTTCAAGGGGAATCTCATCCGTATCTATCCAGTCTATCGTGATAAAACGGTTATTGTTCAGCCCGACCAGCAGCTTGTTGATCAGTGTTTCCCTCCCTTGTACTTCCATGGTGACAGTTCCGTCATATTCATTGCGCACCCAGCCGGTCAGCTCCAGCGACTGGGCAAGGTATTTCGCTGTGTAGCGGAATCCCACCCCCTGGACGCGCCCGTGAAATACAATATGTTTTCTAACCTCTGACATCTGATTCCCTCCATTGCCGGATCTGCTTTTCATTCTTGTATTGAATAGTATCACTCAAAAATAAAATAGTCAATCCAGCTATAAAGTTCACTAATGTCCGAATGCAAAACGTCCGAAAACAGGGGCTATTTCTGAGACGTATTCTGCGGAGA
>CALWTQ010000050.1 GCA_944384505.1 uncultured Mediterraneibacter sp. | reverse complement strand
TTTCGAAGGCGCCCGTCGCCATCCTCCATCCCCGCAGAATTTTTCTCGAAATGGGGCTGTTTTCTGGGCTTTTCAAGGCGGGAGTCAGTGAATATATAGCTGTGAGTAGAAGCAGGCGCGGCCGGAAGACTTTCGCAGTCGAAAAGCCCTCAAGCCGCGCCAGTTGTGCGTTTCAGCCTGTTTAGGGCAATAACATTTCCGACAGGAAATACGCAGGAAGCGGAGCGGATGGTTTGAGCATACTTTCTGGGGAAGGGGACAGCCGGGAGATGTGACTTTGGAGGAATCCGCTGAAAATCTTGAGGGCGGAGAGATGTTGTTAAGCGGCGCGCAGGGATTGTCTGAGCGGAGCGAGTTGCCCGGAGCGCCGCTTTGCACTTAAACATCTCTTCGGCCTGTTAGATTTTCCGGATTCCGGAACGGAACATCGCACGGCTGTCCCCTTTCACAGAATACGTATCGCAAACCATCCGCTCCGCTTCCGGACGTAAGTCACAGGAAATGTTAGTGCGCTAAATAGCTGTAGAAATTTTCCGGCCTGCCGCCTTTTATAATTTGAGCGTTAGTGTTATACTAAATGTTAGCTGTCATGCTATTTGATTATAGACAAGGAGAGTTAGACATGAGCATATATGACCTGAACGCATATGAAGTTATACAGGAGAAAGATCTGTCGGGAATCCGGTCCCGCGGAGTTCTCTTAAGGCACAAAAAGAGCGGGGCGAGGGTTCTTCTGATGGAGAATGACGACGAGAACAAGGTGTTTGCCATCGGGTTCCGCACGCCGCCTTCGGACAGTACAGGGGTGCCGCATATTATGGAGCATTCTGTGCTCTGCGGCTCCAGGGAATTCCCGGTGAAGGATCCGTTTGTGGAGCTGGTGAAGGGATCGCTGAATACTTTTCTGAATGCTATGACGTATCCGGACAAGACTGTGTACCCGGTGGCAAGCTGCAATGATACGGATTTCCAGAACCTGATGCATGTGTACATGGACGCGGTGTTTTACCCGAACATTTATCAGAGTGATAAGACATTCCGCCAGGAGGGGTGGAGTTATAAGCTGGATGATCCGGAAGCGGATCTTGAGATCAGCGGTGTGGTTTATAATGAGATGAAAGGAGCCTTCTCTTCGCCGGAGGGAGTGCTGGATAGGGTGATCTTGAACTCCCTTTTCCCGGACACCTCTTATGCGAATGAATCCGGCGGCGATCCGGAAGTGATCCCGGAGCTTAGCTATGAAGAGTTCCTTGATTTCCATCGGAAATATTACCATCCGTCCAACAGCTATATCTATCTCTACGGAGATATGGACATGGAAGAAAAATTGAAATGGCTGGATGAGAAGTATCTTTCGGACTTTGATGAGATCTGTGTGGACTCAGAGATTAAATATCAGGAACCATTCACGGAGATGAAAGAGACTGTCAGGGAATATTCCATAGCGAGCGATGAGGATGAAGCAGATAACACGTACCTTTCTTATAATAAGGTAATTGGCACTTCACTGGATGAAAAGCTTTATCTTGCATTCCAGATTCTGGATTATGCGCTTTTATCTGCGCCCGGAGCTCCGCTTAAGAAGGCGCTGATTGACGCCGGAATCGGCAAAGATATTATGGGTTCCTATGATAACGGCGTGTATCAGCCGGTATTTTCTGTGATTTCAAAGAATGCCAATATGGAGCAGAAGGACGACTTTATCCGCGTGATTGAAGATACTCTGAAAGGGATTGTTGAAAAAGGAGTGGATGAAAAGGCGCTCAGAGCGGGAATTAACTACTATGAGTTCCGTTTCCGCGAGGCGGATTTTGGAAGTTATCCGCGGGGACTGATGTACGGGCTCCAGCTTTTTGACAGCTGGCTTTATGATGAGGAGAAGCCGTTTATTCACATGGAAGCTCTTCCTACATTTGAATTTCTGAAAAGCCAGGTGGGAACCGGATACTTTGAAGAACTGATTCAGAAATATTTACTGGATAATACTCATGGGGCAGTGGTGATCATCCGTCCGGAGAGAGGACGCACTGCGCGGATGGATAAGGAGCTTGCCGGGAAGCTGAAAGCCTATAAAGAGAGCCTTTCAAGTGAAGAGATCCAGGCTCTTGTACAGGCAACGGAGGAGCTGGAAGCTTATCAGGAGGAAGAGTCGGCGCCGGAAGACCTTGCAAAGATTCCGGTGTTAAGGCGGGAGGACATTTCCCGCGAGATTGCGCCTGTCTACAATACTGAGATGGACGTGGACGGGGTGAAGATGGTGCATCACAATGTAGAGACGAACGGCATCGGATATGTGACGCTGATGTTTGACCTCTCGGGAATTAGTGAGGAGCAGCTTCCGTATGTGGGAATCCTGCAGAGCGTTCTCGGCATCATTGATACGGAAAACTATGAATACGGCGAACTGTTCAATGAGATCAATGTTCACACCGGAGGCATCGGAACTTCACTGGAGCTTTACCCGGACGTAACAAAGGTAAAAGAAAAGGAATTCAGGGCCACATTTGAAATGAAGGGAAAAGCGCTTTATCCGAAGCTGGACGTGCTCTTTGCTATGATGAGGGAGATCCTGATAGAGTCAAAGCTGGATGACGAGAAGCGGCTGAAAGAGATTCTTGCAATGCTCAAATCCCGTCTTCAGATGTCCTTCCTCTCATCCGGACATACGACGGCGGCTCTGCGCGCGCTGTCCTACACATCACCCATTGCTAAGTTTAAGGACGATACAGACGGCATCGGATTCTACGAAGTAGTAAAAGAGATTGAGGAAGATTTTGACGGGCACAGGGAAGAACTGATTCGGAATTTAAAAGAAATCTCAGGAAAGATCTTCCGTGCGGATAATATGATGGTCAGCTACACTTCCGCCAAGGAGGGAATCGCCCCGATGAAAGAGGCGTTCGCAGTGGTGAGAAACGGACTGGGCGTCCGGGCTGCGGATGGTGAAAAGGAAACACGCTGCATCCTCCACTGTAAGAAGAGAAATGAAGGATTTAAGACTTCCTCTAAGGTGCAGTATGTGGCCCGCACAGGAAACTTTATTGACGGAGGCGCTGAATATACGGGGGCATTGCAGATCTTAAAGGTAATATTAAGCTATGATTATCTCTGGCAGAATATCCGCGTAAAGGGCGGAGCCTATGGCTGCATGAGCAATTTCAACCGGATCGGGGAGGGATATCTGATCTCTTACCGTGATCCAAACCTGGAAAAGACAATGGAAGTTTACGAGGGAGTTGTGGACTATCTGGAGAACTTTGACGTGGATGACCGGGATATGAATAAGTTCATTATCGGAACAATCAGCAATATTGACCGCCCGATGAATCCGGCGGCAAAAGGAAACCGGTCTATGAACCTGTATATGAATCATGTCACAGAAGAGATGATACGAAAAGAAAGGGAAGAAATCCTTAATGCAAACCAGGGAGATATCCGCACGCTGGCCAAAGTGCTTCAGGCTATGCTGGACGCGGATCAGATCTGTGTAATCGGAAGCGAAGAGAAAATCGAGGCGTGCAGGGAGATGTTCGGGGAAGTGCGGACATTAAGCTGATTTCCGGGAGCTGTGGGAGGACGCCGGGGTTTTCGCAGGGAAATATCCGTGCTGCGACAGGAAAAGCGGCGCGGCAGACATTTGAAAAGGAGTATGCATGAAAGAAAATTACAAATCAGGTTTTGTCACGCTGATTGGCAGGCCGAATGTAGGAAAATCCACACTGATGAACCGGCTGATCGGGCAGAAGATTGCCATTACGTCAAATAAACCCCAAACTACCCGAAACCGTATACAGACAGTTCTGACTACGGAGGAGGGGCAGATCGTCTTTGTGGATACACCGGGAATTCACAAGGCAAAGAATAAACTGGGCGAATATATGGTAAATATCGCGGAGCGTTCTTTAAATGAGGTGGATGTAGTGCTCTGGCTTGTGGAGCCTTCCACATTTATCGGGGCAGGAGAACGGCATATTATCGATCAGCTGAAACGGGTGAAAACACCGGTTGTCCTTGTGATTAATAAGATCGATATGACAAAAAAAGAAGAGCTTCTTCCGGTTATTGATCTGTACCGGAAAGAGTATGAATTTGCGGAGATCGTGCCTGTGTCCGCGAGAAACGGGGACAATACGGATGAGATGGTAAAGGTGATTCTGAAATATCTGCCTTATGGCCCCAAGTTCTACGCTGAGGATACGGTGACGGATCAGCCGGAGCGGCAGATCGTGGCGGAGCTGATCCGTGAGAAGGCACTGCACAGCTTAAATGAAGAGATCCCCCATGGGATCGCCGTGGCCATCGACCGGATGAAGATGGAGAAAAAGGTAATGCACATTGACGCTACGATCATCTGCGAGAAGGATTCCCATAAAGGGATCATCATAGGAAAGCAGGGGAGCATGCTCAAGAAGATCGGGAGCACGGCCAGGTACGAGATCGAGCGTCTTCTGGACTGTAAAGTGAATCTGAAATTGTGGGTTAAGGTGCAGAAGAACTGGCGGGACAGCGATTTCCTGATGAAAAACTTCGGATACCGGCCGGACGAGATGTGACGGAGGAGATGAGTGCCTGCCAATGAGTAAAACAGTGGAAGCAGCCATGACAAGCAAGAAGTACAGTTTTACGAATGGCGCGGGCGGAGCTGCTGCTTCTGGTATTTTTTACGCAGTATAGGATCTGGGAAAATCGGAGAATCTAACTTATATGAGACACTTAAGAAGAGGTGAGCCGATGAAAGAGACATACTGGGAGCAGTTTATGACTACGGGGAAGATAGACGACTATTTGAACTATAAAAACGGCGCGACAGAAGCACAGAGGAACAGCGGTGCGGCGGAAGCACAGGACAGAAGCGGCAGAGCGTCTCAGGACGGCGCGGCAGAGTCCGGAGCGGAGACGGGCAGGAGAGAAATGGAGCGAAAGAAAGGGATAATGTGAACCAGATTGTACTGACAGGCATGGTGCTTTCTACCATGCCGGTGGGAGAATATGACCGCCGAGTGGTCTTACTGACAAAAGAACATGGACGAATCTCAGCGTTCGCAAGGGGCGCAAGACGCCCGAACAGCCCACTTGTAGGCGCTCTGAATCCATTTTCCTTCGGAGAGTTCACTGTATATGCGGGACGCACTTCCTATACCATCCAGTCTGCCAGTATCTCCAATTATTTCGAAGGACTCAGAGAGGATATCATTGGCGCTTACTACGGTTTTTATTTTCTGGAGTTCGCCGACTATTATACAAAAGAAGGCAATGACGAGCGGGAGATGCTGAAACTCTTATATCAGAGCCTCAGGGCATTGCTAAATCCGCACATTCCGGATCTGCTGATTCGATACATATATGAGCTCAAAGCACTGACGGTCAACGGACAGGCGCCCCAGGTTTTTCAGTGCGTCGTATGCGGGGACACCCAGCGGCCGGCCGTGTTCAGCGCGGCCAAAGGGGGGCTTGTGTGCAGTGAGTGCAGACGGGGTGTGATTGACGGTATTGCCCTGGATGATTCGACTTTGTATAGTATGCAATATATAGAATCAAGCAGTATAGAGAAGCTGTATACATTTACGGTTACGGAAAAAGTCTTAAGAGAGCTGGGCATGGTAATGGAGAGACTTCTGGAGGTATACGTGGGGAAGCGGTTTAAATCACTGGAGATCCTGGAGACCCTGCTGTAAATCCCTTGAAAAATATGGATGCAGCCGTTATAATAATTACCGATTGAAAAAAGAATGTGAGGAACATGAGAATGGTTGAAAAGACAATGGATAAGATTGTAGCCCTTGCCAAATCAAGAGGATTCGTATATCCGGGATCAGAGATCTACGGCGGGCTTGCAAACACATGGGATTATGGCAATCTCGGTGTGGAACTGAAGAATAATGTGAAAAAGGCATGGTGGAAGAAGTTCGTGCAGGAGAATCCTTACAATGTGGGCGTTGACTGCGCGATCCTGATGAACCCGCAGACATGGGTTGCGTCCGGGCATCTGGGCGGATTCAGCGATCCTCTGATGGACTGCAAGGAATGTCACGAGCGTTTCCGCGCGGATAAGCTGATCGAGGACTACTGTGAAGAGAAAGGGATCGAGCTGGAAGGCTCTGTGGACGGATGGTCCCAGGAGCAGATGACAGCATTTATCGAAGAACACCAGATTCCATGTCCGACCTGTGGGAAGCACAATTTTACGGATATCCGTCAGTTCAACCTGATGTTCAAGACATTTCAGGGCGTGACTGAGGATGCGAAGAATACTGTATATTTAAGGCCGGAGACAGCGCAGGGTATCTTTGTAAACTTCAAGAATGTACAGCGTACCTCCAGAAAGAAGCTGCCGTTCGGTATCGCGCAGATCGGAAAGTCATTCCGAAATGAGATTACGCCCGGCAACTTCACGTTCCGCACGAGAGAGTTTGAACAGATGGAGCTAGAGTTCTTCTGTAAGCCGGACACTGATCTCGAGTGGTTCGACTACTGGAAGAGCTTCTGCCTGAACTGGCTGTCCTCTCTGGGGCTGAAAGACGATGAGGTGCGGTACCGTGATCATGATAAGGAAGAGCTCTCTTTCTACAGCAAGGCGACTACGGACGTGGAATTCCTTTTCCCGTTCGGATGGGGCGAGCTGTGGGGTATCGCGGATCGGACAGACTACGACTTGACGCAGCATCAGAATGTATCCGGGCAGGATCTGACATATTTTGATGATGAGGCAAAAGAAAAATATATTCCGTACGTGATTGAACCGTCTCTGGGAGCGGACCGTATGGTGCTTGCATTTTTGTGCAGCGCATATGATGAAGAAAATATCGGAACCGAAGAAAAACCGGATATGCGTACAGTGCTCCATTTCCATCCGGCGCTGGCGCCGGTGAAGATCGGCGTGCTGCCACTTTCCAAGAAGCTGAATGAGGGCGCTGAGAAGATCTATATGGAACTGTGCAAGTATTATAACTGCGAGTATGACGACAGGGGAAATATCGGAAAGAGATACCGTCGTCAGGATGAGATTGGAACTCCGTTCTGCGTGACTTATGACTTCGAGTCTGAGGAGGATGGAGCAGTTACAGTGCGTGACCGTGATACGATGGAGCAGGAGAGAATAAAAATCGAAGATCTGAAAGCATATTTCGAGAAGAAATTTGAATGGTAATTGATTTGGGGACGTAGTAAAATGCGATTTTACTACGTCCCCAAATGAAAATGACTATGTCCCGAATTGAATTTTACCCTGTCCCAAACTGGGAAAGGGGTGAATAAATGCCGCGTACTGCACGCAAGAGAAGCAGCACTGATTTATATCATGTGATTGCGAGAGGAATTAATAAAGAATTTATTTTTGGACAGAAAAGAGAGAAGAACAATATCATAAGGCTTTTTCAGAAGCATCTTGAAGATAAAGATATTGAAATATATGCGTATGCCATTATGTCAACGCATTTTCATATTCTTATTCGCGTTGATCTGAAACTCTTATCTAACTATATGGCCATTGTCTTGGCAGAATTTGCAGAATATTACAATTTTAAACATAATCGAAACGGACATGTTTTCCAGGACAGATTCAAAAGTGAATGCGTAGAAACTCAGCAGTATTTTTGGAATTGTATTAGGTATATTCATATGAATCCTGTAAATGCAGGCATTGTAAAAGTACCCTCAGATTATGAATTTTCGAGCATGAAAGAATATAAAACGGCAAAAAGCCGGATAATACATCCAAAAGCAATAAAAATTTTCAAATCAGAGTTCGACAGTTTTGAGGAATTTGCCAAATTTCATAAAAAACCACAGAAACAGATATTTATGGATATACCGCAGGAAGTAGATGCACAACTCTTAAAAGCTGCTCTATATATTCTGAACCAGGAAGCGAATCTGAAGGGAATGGAGTCGCCACAGATAATTCTTGAAAACATTGAAGTGCGGCGTGAATTTAAAGAGAAACTGCAGCAAGAATTGAAACTGACAAAAGCAAAAACAGAACGATTGTATCGAGAAGTCAAAAGTTGTATAATTGGAAAATAGCCGAAAAGGGACAGGGTAAAATTCAATTCGGGACGTAGTGAAAGTTGATTTTACTACGTCCCCAAACAAGGAAAGGTGGATATATCATGGAAAGTAAAAATCTTTGGAGCACATACAGCACGGAACAGCTGGAAGAGCTGAACAGAATTAGTGACAAATATAAGGAATGTCTTGACGCAGGCAAGACAGAGCGGGAATGTGTCGAGCTGAGCATACGCATGGCAGAAAAGTCCGGCTACCGGAACCTGGAGGAGATTCGCAGCTCAGGGGAAAAATTAACTCCCGGAGATAAGGTTTACGCAGTTAATATGAATAAAATGCTCGCGCTGTTCCGCATAGGGAAGGAGCCGCTCTCTCATGGAATGAATATTCTCGGGGCGCATATCGATTCTCCGCGTATTGATGTAAAGCAGAATCCGCTCTATGAGAATGAGGAGTTCGCTTACCTGGATACGCACTACTATGGCGGAATTAAGAAATACCAGTGGGTGGCGCAGCCCCTTTCTCTGCACGGTGTGATTGCGAAGAAGGATGGTACAGTGCAGAAGGTAAGCATTGGGGAGGAGCCTGGAGATCCGGTATTCGTGATCACAGATCTTCTTATTCATCTGGCCCAGGAGCAGATGGAGAAAAAGGCGTCCAAAGTGATTGAAGGAGAAAAGCTGGATCTGCTCATCGGAAACCGCCCCATTGAAGAAGTGCTGGGAGCTTCAGACGAGGATGGGGAAGCTGAAGATACTGCCGCAGCAGATGCTAAGAACGCGGCGAAGAAGGCGCAGAAAGACGCGGTCAAGGCGAACGTTCTCCGGATTCTGAAGGAAAAATACGACATGGATGAAGAAGACTTTGTATCTGCAGAGCTGGAAATTGTACCAGCAGGGAAGGCGCGCGACTGCGGGCTTGACCGGAGCATGATTCTCTCTTATGGACAGGACGACAGAGTCTGCGCATTTACTTCACTGTTTGCCATGCTCGACATAACAGATGCCAAGAAAACAGGGTGCTGTCTCCTCGTAGATAAAGAGGAAATTGGAAGTGTAGGCGCAACGGGGATGCATTCCCGGTTTTTTGAAAATACAGTGGCAGAGCTGATTGCTATGACAGAGGGTGAATCTGAGCTAAAGACAAGGAGGGCTCTCTCAAATTCAAGGATGCTCTCATCTGACGTAAGCGCAGCGTATGATCCCATGTTTGCCGAGGCGTTTGAAAAGCGCAGCTCCGCGTTCTTTGCAAGAGGGATCACATTTAATAAATTTACAGGAAGCAGGGGGAAATCCGGTTCCAATGACGCCAATGCAGAGTATATTGCCGCGCTTCGCAAAGTCATGGACGACGCGGGGGCTGCTTATCAGTTTTCAGAACTGGGAAGAGTGGACTTAGGAGGCGGCGGTACGATTGCCTACATTATGGCTAATTATGGCATGGAAGTCATTGACAGCGGAGTGGCGGTGCTGAATATGCATGCGCCTTATGAGGTGACCAGCAAGGCAGATGTCTACGAGGCAGTAAAAGGCTATAGAGCATTTCTTAAGATGTGATTTGTGACACCTGATAGTGAGAAATGGACTTCTACAATAGTCAGAGAGATATAGAGCCGAATAGCTGAGAATTTTGTCAATATTGCTGAAAATTCTGAAAATAGAAACAAAAGATTGCAGACATATAAAGGGGCATGATAGTATAGCATTGATCGATTAACCAAAAGGGGGAAAAGTTTTATGAAGAAAAAATTGTGTATGCTTCTGGCCTGTACTGCAATGCTGGGGCTGAGTGCCTGCGGCGGGAATGAAGAAGTGAAAAATGCTGCTTCTGCGACGATCGAAGAAAATGGCGTGGTAATGTCTATGAGCTTTGACGCAAAGGGAGATACGGTGACAAGAATCACACAGGAGTCAACGATAGATCTTTCGGGATATACAGAGGATCAGATTGCGGCGCTGGATGAGGCGGTTGCTTCTGCGGAAGGTATTTACGCGGATCTGGAGGGGATTGAGTACAGCTGCGAACAGACGGATGGAAAGTTTGTTGAAAAGATTGTAATACCAACAGATGAGGAAACCCTAAAAACAGTGGTGGAACAGGGAATTCTTCCTGTTGATAATGAAGATCTGACACAGCTTTCTCTGGAATCAACTCTGGACAACCTGGAAAGCTCAGGCTGGACAGTAGAGCAGAAATAGCCGGGAGATTGGGAACAGTTCAGCTATAAAGTTCAATAACGTCCTTTTGCAAAATGTCCGAAAACAGAGACTATTCCAAAGACGTATTCTGCGGGGATGGAGGACGGCTCAGGGCTTCGCTCCAGGGGATAAGTGAAACTAAAAGCTGCGGCGACAGACTAAAGGCAAGGACTGACGGTGGACAACTCGCATCCGCTCAGACAATTCCACCGTCAGCCCTAACGTCTGCCGTCGCAGCTTTAACTTTCCCAAATCCCCTTCCGAAGGCGCCCGTCGCCATCCTCCATCCCCGCAGAATTTTTTTCGAAATGGGGCTGTTTTCTGTGCTTTTCAAGCCGGAAGATGTGACTTTGGAAGAATCCGCTGAAAATCTGAAGGGCGGAGAGCTGTTAGATTTTCCGGATTCTGGGACGGAACATCGCACGGCTGTGTCCTTTCACAGAATACGTATTGCCAAATATCCGCTCCGCTTCCGGACGTGTTCCCCGGAAAGAGTTATTGCGCTAAATAGCTGGTGCACTAAATAGCTGAACTGTTGTCAAGATTGTGTATCTTTCCAGACAAAACGCTTGACGCAGATCATCAAAACCATTAGAATATTATATGCGAATTGGTGCGGCGTATATGCACACATTTGTAATTTTTTTAGGAGGTCATTGGGACATGGCAACAAAATGGGTTTATATGTTCACAGAAGGTAACGCGACTATGAGAAACCTTCTTGGCGGAAAGGGCGCAAACCTCGCGGAGATGACAGGTCTGAAACTCCCGGTACCGCAGGGATTCACTGTTACAACAGAGGCTTGTACACAGTACTATGAGGATGGCAGACAGATTAACGACGAGATCATGAGCCAGATCATGGAGGCTATGACAAAGCTCGAGGAGATCACAGGAAAGAAATTCGGAGACAAAGAGAATCCGCTTCTCGTATCCGTGCGTTCCGGTGCAAGGGCATCCATGCCGGGTATGATGGATACAATCCTGAACCTTGGTCTGAACGAGGAGGTTGTTGAGGCGCTGGCAGATGCTTCCGGCAATCCGCGCTGGGCTTGGGACTGCTACAGAAGATTCATCCAGATGTATTCTGACGTAGTTATGGAAGTAGGCAAGAAATACTTCGAAGAGCTCATTGACAAGATGAAAGAAGAAAAAGGCGTTACTCAGGACGTAGAGCTGACAGCAGAGGATCTGAAGACTCTGGCAGGACAGTTCAAAGCTGAATATAAAGAGAAAATCGGCGAGGACTTCCCGGCCGACGCAAAAGAGCAGCTGGTAGGCGCTGTTAAGGCTGTGTTCCGTTCATGGGACAACCCGAGAGCAAATGTATACCGCCGCGACAATGATATCCCGTATTCCTGGGGAACAGCTGTCAACGTACAGATGATGGCATTCGGTAACATGGGAGACGACTGTGGAACAGGTGTTGCGTTCACACGTGACCCGGCTACAGGAGCGAAAGGACTCTTCGGTGAGTTCCTTACAAATGCACAGGGCGAGGACGTTGTTGCAGGTGTCCGCACTCCGATGCACATCTCCGAGATGGAGCAGAAGTTCCCGGAGGCATTCAAACAGTTCAACGAAGTGTGCCATACACTTGAGACACACTACAGAGATATGCAGGATATGGAGTTTACTGTTGAGCATGGTAAGCTGTATATGCTTCAGACACGTAACGGTAAGAGAACAGCTCAGGCAGCTCTGAAGATCGCATGCGACCTTGTTGACGAGGGCATGAGAACAGAGGAAGAGGCTGTAGCTATGATCGACCCGCGTAACCTTGACACACTGCTTCATCCGCAGTTTGACGCTGCTGCGCTGAAAGCTGCAACGCCGATGGGCAAAGGTCTCGGTGCTTCACCGGGAGCTGCATGCGGTAAGGTTGTCTTCACAGCTGACGATGCTGTAGAGTGGGCTGAGAGAGGCGAGAAAGTTATCCTTGTCCGTCTTGAGACATCACCGGAAGATATCACAGGTATGAAATCCGCGCAGGGTATCCTGACAGTCCGCGGCGGTATGACATCTCACGCAGCTGTTGTCGCACGTGGTATGGGTGAGTGCTGTGTATCCGGATGCGGCGACATCGTTATGGATGAGGCAAATAAGAAATTCACGCTCGGCGGCAAAGAGTTCCATGAAGGAGACGCAATCTCCATCGATGGTACAACAGGTAACATCTACGACGGAATCATCCCCACAGTAGACGCTACGATCGCCGGTGAGTTCGGACGTATCATGGACTGGGCTGACAAGTATAGAACAATGAAGGTTCGTACAAACGCTGATACACCGGAAGACGCTAAGAAGGCAGTTGAGCTTGGCGCTGAGGGTATCGGACTCTGCCGTACAGAGCATATGTTCTTCGGCGAGGGAAGAATTGACGCGTTCCGTGAGATGATCTGTGCTGAGACAGAGGAAGAGAGAGAGACAGCTCTTGAGAAAGTCCTTCCGTATCAGCAGGGAGACTTCGAGGCTCTGTACGAGGCTTTCGAGGGCAACCCGGTAACAATCCGTTTCCTTGATCCGCCGCTTCACGAGTTCGTTCCGACAGAGGAAGAGGACATCAAGAAACTGGCTGACGCTCAGGGCAAGACAGTTGAGCAGATCAAAGCGATCATCGACGGCCTGCATGAGTTCAACCCGATGATGGGTCACCGTGGATGCCGTCTGGCAGTGACATATCCGGAGATCGCTAAGATGCAGACTAAGGCTGTTATCCGCGCGGCTATCAATGTGAAGAAAGCTCATCCGGACTGGAACATCGTTCCGGAGATCATGATCCCGCTCGTAGGCGACGTGAAAGAGCTTAAATATGTTAAGAAATTTGTTGTTGAGACAGCTGACGCTGAGATCGCGGCAGCAGGCAGCGACCTGAAGTATGAGGTTGGTACAATGATCGAGATCCCGAGAGCTGCTCTTACAGCTGACGAGATCGCAAAAGAGGCTGACTTCTTCTGCTTCGGTACAAACGACCTTACACAGATGACATACGGATTCTCCCGTGATGACGCTGGTAAGTTCCTCAACGCTTACTATGACGCTAAGATCTTTGAGAACGATCCGTTCGCAAAACTGGATCAGACAGGCGTTGGCAAGCTGATGAACATGGCAATCGAGTTAGGAAAACCGGTTAATCCGAACCTGCACGTAGGTATCTGCGGCGAGCACGGTGGAGATCCGAGCTCTGTAGAGTTCTGCAACAGCATCGGACTTGACTATGTATCCTGCTCACCGTTCCGCGTACCGGTTGCGAGACTGGCAGCGGCTCAGGCGGCGATCGCCCAGAAGAACGCATAATTACAGCAGATTTTATACACGCACAAAGCGTGACAGAATAAGAGTCAGGTATGAGCGAAGCCTGGCTCTTATTATCTATATGCCTCAGATTCTGAAAAACACACACCTTAAATTTCAAAAACGCAGACCTCAGATTCTAAAAAACCGTACGGAGGCGATTTTTCTTTTATCCATTTACCAATTGCGAAGTTAAAATAACCAATTACGAAATTTTCTTTGCTGAGAAATATAATAATGCAATTATTAAGGGATAGTATTTACATCAAAAATCTTATACCGAAAGAGTCATTGACAAGAGAGGAAGTAGGGAGAATTTATGCCGATCGAAGAAAAAGGAATTATTCCCCGCATCCTGCGGGATATGAATGAAGGGGTTCTGGTGCTGGACACCAGGGGAGTGATCTTATATCTCAATGATAAGGGACGCGCGCTACTCGGGAAAAAAGATAATCCGGAGGGTGAAAAGTACAGCTTAGCTTTTTTATCGGATGAAACGGACGATACAAATGACGGGTTTCATCAATTTGTTCTGGATGCCGTTTATGATAAGGAGAGTGTCCATTCAGGAGAAGCGGCTTACAAGGCGGGAAATCAGAAGATTCGTCATTTTAATCTGACATCTTCTTTTCTCAGCAGCGAGGATGGTACGGAAAAAGTGGGAATTGTGTTGGTGTTTTCGGACATTACCGAGTTGGTGCGTGTCAACCGCCAGCGCAGGGAGTCTTCCACTATTTTTGCTGTGTTGATGATTTGCGTATGTACATATTTATTTCTGTGGAGTCTGTTGGGATATTTGAATATAGAGCCCCCGGGCTGGGTAATGAACCTGCTGATCGAAGGGATTTCTATATTGATGTTTGCCATTATTCTGAAGACGACCAGCTTTTCTATTCGCGATATCGGACTTCGGATAACGGATGCCAGGAAAACTTTTGTGCCGTCTGTTTTGATCACTGTGACCGGAACGGCGGCGCTGGTGCTGGGCAAGGTGCTGCTTCTGCGCATTGTGCCCGGATTTTTCCCGGAAGGCGCGCCTTTCTGGGACTGGAGCGTGGGCACGGTTGCCGATGTTTTCTATCCGGCTACTGTGATCCTGCAGGAATTTCTGGCAAGAGGCGTTATGCAGGAAAATTTGAATAGAGTATTTACAGGGAAATATGCCACGATACTGTCTATAGTAGTATCTTCATTAGTCTTCGGGGTGCTGCATATTCATTATGGTTTGCCGTTTATGCTGGCCGCCGCGGTGCTGCTGGGCGCTTTGGGTATGCTGTACCATAGGCAGGGCAATATATGGGGGCTTTGTATTATCCATTACGTATTGGGAGAGATGGCGACTTTCCTGAGATATATCATTTGATAAAAGGGGGATGGGATAAATGCTGGGATACTATAATTATACTATATGGCTGACCTGCCTTGGTATGGCTTCTGCGATTGCGGGCATCAGTTTTTCACTGGAAGGGAAGCCCACCTGTGCGGTGGCTTGTCTGATGTTTGCCGGATTCTGCGACAGTGTGGATGGCATGGTGGCCCGGACCAAAAAAGACAGAACCGTGGAGGAACAGCATTTTGGAATCCAGCTGGATTCTCTCTGTGATATTGTGAGCTTCGGCCTGTTCCCGTCTGTTTTATGTTATACCCTGGGCGTTCAGGGCATTGCGGGAAATCTGGTTCTGATCTTTTACTGCGGCTGTGGAATTATCCGTCTGGCATGGTTTAATATGCTGGAGGAGTGCCGGACAGAAGAAAAGGACAGTAAACGATATTACCATGGGCTGCCAATCACCTTCATGTCGGCTATTTTACCATTAGTCTATCTCCTGAGAATATGGCTGCCGGATCAGGCTTTTGTGCCGGCGTTATATGGGATGCTGATTGTGACTGCATTGCTGTACATACTCGATTTTCCGATGCCCAGGACGAAGCCCGTCGTGGCGGCTGGCCTGATGCTGACAGACATAATTGCGCTGCTGATCTGCGTATCTGCAGGAATATAGGAATAATAAACGGGAGGTGCAAAATGCGGTACAGAGATCGGAACGGCAACGAAGTGACAGGAAATGAAAAGCAGGACATGATTCTGCGGCTGCTTTACAGTACAGTGGCCGGGCGGATGCTGATGAAGCCTCTCGTACAGCCGGCTGTATCAAGAATATGCGGCCATCTGTTGAATACCAGACTGTCAGCTTATGTGGCAAAAGCGGTAATCAGGAGACATCGGGATGCTCTGGCAGACTGCAAAGAGCAGAATTTTGCATCCTATAACGCATTCTTTCACAGGGAGCTGCTTCCGGGAAGTCGTCCTATAGCATCCGGCGAGGGCGTTCTTATCAGCCCATGCGACGGAAAACTGATCTGCTGCCCTGTTACCGAAAAAAGCCGCTTTGTCATTAAACACAGCACCTATTCTCTGCAGAGCCTTTTGCGCAGTGAGAGAATTGCGGAAAGGTTTAGTGGCGGAACACTGCTGATTTTTCGTCTGACAGTGGATGATTATCACCGCTATTGTTACATCGCAGACGGGAAAAAATCAAAAAATGTCCGTATTCCCGGCGTTTTCCACACTGTAAATCCTTCCGCAGTCGGCAGGATACCGGTATATAAAGAAAATACAAGAGAGTTCAGCCTGCTGAAAACACAGGAATTCGGGACTGTGCTGATGGTGGAAGCAGGCGCCATGCTGGTGGGGAAAATCCACAATCATCATGAGGAGGCGTGGGTCCGCAAGGGCATGGAGAAGGGGTACTTTGAGTTCGGAGGCTCCACCATTATTCTGTGTTTTGAGAAAGACAGGATTATAATGGATGATGATATTGTCAGGAACAGTAAAGAAAAAACAGAAACACTGGTCCGGCGGGGAGAGCGGATCGGAATCAGCAGCGCACAGCGCGGCCATGCATTTTATTCTCATACATGAGTCGGTCAACCTTATGTAAAATCTGTTCTACATCCTCGTGCGGAGGCTGGCAGAGAAGGACGCCGGTGCTCACTTGGTTAAAAGGGCAGGGGGCGCCGTTATTCCATTCCTGGCATTTTTTGAGCCGGTCAACTGCCGCCTGAGGTACAATTCCGTTGTATACAAAGATAAATTCATCACCGCCAAATCGGAAAGGCTTACCGTGCCCTGCAAACAAATTAGAAATTATATCTGAGAAATGCTTTAAATAGGCGTCTCCGACTATGTGCCCATATTGGTCATTGACCTGCTTGAAACGATCAAGATCCATAAAAAGTATGGAGAAGGTCTGTCCGGTTTCGATCAGATTATAAAGGTGGTTCCACAGATAAGAACGGTTCCCAAGCCCGGTCAGCGGATCGTGAAGAGCATCGTGTTCAAGCTGATTCATTTTGAGAGAGTCATTAATTACCCTATATAAAATATAATAAGATATGTAGCCTGTGGCCATCATCAGAACAAGAGCAGTTATTTTGAGGATTGAAGCTGCGCTCTGGAGAAAGACAGTGTGGATGAAAGTCAGTGTGAGGAAAGTAAAAATATTGTTAAACAGTACATATTTTGACTGGCCGGCCTTAAAGACTGTCATATTTTCTATTGTAAAAACATATCTGGGAAGAATCCCCTTATAGAATGGATAAAACGTTATTAGAAATATAATTGTTTCTATTATTAAAGTGCAGAACTGAAATTCGGGAGCGATCAAGTTTGAAGCCTGTATGGAAATAGCAAGTACTCCCATTGTATAGGTGCAGCAAGTGCAGATAATAATAAACAAAAGCGGCGTCTTTTCTCTGTACAGCAGCCGCAGAGGAATAAGGTAGAGAAATCCGCCCCAGATCCTGCTTCCATCGCCGCTGAAGATAGAAGGGCCTAACACAAAGGCTGCAAATGAATAGAACAAAGCGGAAAAAATAAGGAGAGTAACAACCGTTTTTGCTGTTGAATACTTTTTATGACAGCAGCGATGGATTGAAAAAAGATTTACTAATAAAAACTCCAGTATTGGTAAATAAAGTATTAATGTTTCCATGGCATGTTTAGCTCCTTGTCTTACCCCCGGTTATATTGACACTTTGGATATTTCCCCTCAAATGCTTCCTATAATTCTATCATCTTTATCCGGAGCAGTAAAGAAAATTATTATGAGTCAGACACGGCTTCTCCATCAGATTTTTTCCCGTCAATAAGCTCCGCATAGGAGATGCCAAAAATCTCGCACAATGCTTTCAGCTCAATATCTGTTACATACCTCTGATTGGTTTCAATGCGTGTGATTACATTTTTATCCATATCATATCCGGCAAGCTGAAGTTTATAAGCGAGAAGTCTCTGCGAAATATGGTGAATTTTTCGAAGTTCAATTAAATTTTTGCTGATCAGATTTTTCTGGCCTGTTTTTGTGCGCGGTTTTGGCATAAAGTATTCCCCCTTTGGATATTGTTTTTTGTCTCGTTTTTACAACCTTTTATTGATTTTATAGTCAGAAAAACATATAATCGGTTGTAAAAGTGAGACAAAATGGAGCGAAATATGAAAATGCAAAAAAACGTGACTGCAATGAGATCCGCAGCGGCGCTGTTGATTGCATCGGCCTGCCTTGCTCTGGCATGGGGCGTGTCTGGCCGGTGGAGGGAGGAGCACAGCGGGATTCCGGATGCGGTGAGCAGCAGGAATGAGAATGGGGAATGCTTTCTGACTGTTGTGGCAAACAGGGATGAGATTGAAGATAAAGAGGCATTTGCCAGGATGGTGGTGGATATGTGCCTTCAGAACAGCTTTGAGTCTATGCGTCTGTCTACGGATCTGAACGGATATCCTGAAAGGCTGGAGATCAGGGTTTACAGCAGAAAGAGCGCAGTGGGAAAGGAAGATCCTCTGTGTCTGATCCGGCTTGAGCCGCCGGCGGAGGATGCGGAGATGAAGGCAGTTACAGACAGGACAGAGTATAATATAAAAGATGACAGAGAACAGTACAGACTGTATGTAGACGGCGCTGGCTGAGCTGTTGAGGACATTCATAACAGTTCGGCCTGCGCTATTCGTAAATGGGGATGATAGATCTTGACAAAGTATGCTCTTTTCCCTCATGATGTTATCAGATAAAAGATAACGAGCGGAGGAAGCGCTATGACAGATCTGCATAAAAATCATGACAGTATGAAATACAGACTTGCAGAAGCAATGAAAATATGCATGAAGAATGCGCGGATGGAAAAAATTACAGTGGGGGAGATCGTCGGGGTATGCGGTACTACGCGTCAGACTTTTTACCGTTATTTTAAGGATAAATATGATCTGGTGAACTGGTATTTTGACAAGATCCTCCTGGAATCTTTTGAGCATATGGGCGAAGGGCAGACTGTTTATGAGGGGCTGGTGAATAAATTTCATTACATAGAGAAAGAAAAGCTCTTTTTCCGGGCTGCATTTAAGAATGATGACCAGAATAATCTGCGTGATCATGATTTTCATCTGATTCTGTCGTTTTATACGGAGTGGATCGAGGGAAAGACTGGACAAAAGGTGACGGATCACCTCCGGTTCCTCCTGGAGCTGTACTGTCAGGGATCGATTTATATGACTGTACAGTGGGTAATGGGGAAGATCAGAATCTCTCCGGAAGAGATGGCACAGTCTCTGGTAGACGCAATGCCCGCCGGGCTGGCAGAACTGTTCCGGGGGCTCGGTCTTTTGTAAAGAAGACTGTGAATTGATATAACGGGCGTCCGGTTATTTGAACTGTTATGAAATGTGACAGATTTTTGCTTTTGTAACTTCCTATTTTATGTAAAGATTGCTAAAATGTGGACAAAAGAAATATTTAAGGCGTAGCAGTTCAGCCGTTAGAAAACAGGACGAGCTGTTACATGGAATCTGCAGAAAAGGAGATTGAAGACAATGGCAGACAGAATCATGCTCAACGAAACATCTTATCACGGAGCCGGCGCTATCCGGGAGATCGCGGCAGAGGCGAAAGCAAGAGGGTATAAGAAAGCGTTTGTGTGTACGGATCCTGACCTGATTAAGTTCGGGGTGACAGGAAAAGTGACAGACGTACTTGACAAGGCGGAGCTTGCTTATGAAATTTATTCTGACATTAAAGCTAACCCGACGATTGAAAATGTTCAGCATGGCGTACAGGCTTTCAAAGACGCAGAAGCTGATTACATTATCGCAATTGGAGGCGGCTCCTCTATGGATACTGCGAAGGCAATCGGGATCATTATCGCGAATCCGGAGTTCGAAGATGTGAGAAGCCTTGAGGGAACGGCTCCAACAAAGAATCCGTGCGTTCCGATCATCGCGGTTCCGACAACTGCGGGAACGGCTGCAGAGGTTACGATCAACTATGTAATTACAGATGTTGAGAAGAAGAGAAAATTCGTGTGCGTGGATCCTCATGATATGCCGGTTGTTGCGATCGTAGACCCGGATATGATGGCGTCTATGCCTAAGGGACTGACTGCTTCTACAGGTATGGATGCGCTGACTCATGCGATTGAGGGATATACAACAAAGGCTGCATGGGAGATGACGGATATGTTCCATCTGAAAGCCATTGAGATTATCTCCAGATCCTTAAGAAGCGCGGTTGCAAATGAGAAAGAAGGCCGGGAAGGAATGGCTCTGGGGCAGTATATCGCAGGAATGGGATTCTCGAATGTAGGTCTTGGAATCGCGCATTCTATGGCGCACACTCTCGGAGCGGTTTATGATACGCCCCACGGCGTGGCGTGCGCAATGATGCTTCCGATCGTAATGGAGTACAATGCGGACTGCACAGGAGAGAAATACCGTGAGATTGCGAGAGCGATGGGGGTGAAAGGCGTAGACGATATGTCTGTGGAAGAGTACAGAAAAGCCGCGGTCGATGCAGTGCGCCAGCTCTCTATCGACGTTGGAATTCCGACGAAACTGGACGCAGTCAAAGAGGAGGATCTGCAGTTTTTGGCAGAGTCCGCTCACGCGGATGCATGCGCTCCGGGGAACCCGAAGGATGCAGACATTGAAGACCTCAAAGATCTGTTCCGTAAGATCATGTAAAAAGAGGCGGCAGCGCTGCAGCACAGAGACACGCTGCGGAAGTTTTGCGGACAGCGCAGAACAGGAATTAATAATATGACAGCCCGGGCAGGAGCCGGCATGAGCCGGTTCCTGCCCGACTTTTATTCCCGCGGGCAGCGAGCCGGGAGGACCTGCAGGTGTGTCCGTTTGGAGACTGCCGATTCCTTATGTGCCGGAGTGGGAGTGTACAGACATAAATACAAGATATAGTATAAGAGTCTTCTGTATTGTACAAAATTCAGTACATAAGCACTTTTGAGAACGATTATCAGTATAAGGGTTGTCTTTTTTTTAACGTGATGATATACTAGCGCATGTAAAGCCGGGGCAGAGAAAGATCATACGGCTTAAGAGATAACTATCAGAGGATTTCAGAGGAGGTTTTCAGAAAATGGCAAAAACAAATTTTGACCAGTGGGCAGATTTCAAGGGTCATCTCTGGAAAGAGGAAGTGAATGTGCGTGATTTTATTCAGCACAACTACACTCAGTATGACGGAGACGAGTCTTTCCTGGCGGGTCCGACAGAAGCGACAGACAAGCTTTGGGGAGAGCTTTCGAAACTCCAGAAAGAAGAGCGCGCAAAAGGCGGTGTTCTGGATATGGAGACAGAGGTTGTTTCCGGTCTGACGGCATACGGCCCGGGATACATTAATGAAGAAATGAAGGATCTGGAGCAGGTGGTAGGTCTCCAGACAGATAAACCGCTGAAGAGGGCGTTCATGCCGTATGGCGGAATTAAAATGGCAGAGCAGGCCTGCACGACATATGGATATACACCGAGTGAAAAACTGCATGAAATCTTTACAAAATATCATAAGACCCACAACCAGGCTGTATTTGATGTATATACGCCTGAAATGAAAAAGGCGCGTCATAACAAGATCATCACAGGACTTCCGGACACATACGGAAGAGGACGTATTGTAGGCGACTACCGCCGCGTGGCTCTCTATGGAATTGATTATCTGATCGAAAAGAAAGAGTCTGACTTTATTGAGTATGAGAGACACGGAATGAAAGGGACAGATTTCCGCCTCCGCGAGGAGATCGCTGATCAGATCCGCGCCCTGAAAGAGATGAAAGAGATGGCGGCGGTTTACGGATACGATATCTCCAAGCCGGCGGCAAACGCGAAAGAGGCGGTTCAGTGGCTGTATTTCGGATATCTTGCTGCGATCAAGACACAGAATGGAGCTGCAATGAGTGTAGGACGTATCTCCACTTTCCTTGATATCTATATCCAGAGAGATATGGAGAAAGGAATCTTGACAGAAGAGCAGGCGCAGGAGCTGATCGATCATATTGTTATGAAATTCCGTATGGTGAAATTCGCAAGAATTCCGTCTTACAACGAGCTGTTCTCCGGCGACCCGGTATGGGCTACGCTTGAGATGGCAGGTATTGGAATGGACGGACGCCACATGGTAACAAAGAATGATTTCCGTTTCCTTCACACGCTGGAGAACATGGGACCGTCGCCGGAGCCGAACCTGACTGTGCTCTATTCTTCACACTTGCCGGAGAACTTCAAGAAATACGCGGCATATATTTCTGTTAAGACAAGTTCCATCCAGTATGAGAATGACGATGTTATGCGTCCGGTATGGGGCGATGACTATTCCATCTGCTGCTGTGTATCCGCAACAGAGACAGGCAAGGAGATCCAGTTCTTCGGAGCGCGCGCAAACCTTGCGAAATGCCTTCTGTACGCAATCAACGGCGGTGTTGATGAGAAGACGAAGCAGCAGGTAGCTCCGCTGTACAGGCCAATCACATCCGAGTATCTTGATTTTGATGAAGTCATGGAGAAATACGACCAGATGATGGAGTGGCTGTCAAAACTGTATGTGGATACACTGAATATGATCCACTATATGCATGACAAATACTACTATGAGGCTGCTGAGATGGCGCTGATTGATACAAATGTGAGGCGTACATTTGCGACAGGTATTGCAGGATTCTCACATGTGGTTGACTCTTTAAGCGCGATCAAATATGCGAAAGTAAAAGTGATCCGTGACGAGGACGGACTTGCCGTTGACTATGAGACTGAGGGCGATTTCCCGAAATACGGAAATGATGACGACCGCGCAGATGAGATCGCTGTATGGCTGCTCCGCACATTTATGAGCAAGCTGAAAAAATGCCACACATACAGAAACTCTGAGCCGACGACATCTATTCTTACAATCACATCGAATGTTGTCTATGGCAAGGCTACAGGATCTCTTCCGGATGGAAGAAAAGCAGGCGAACCGCTGGCTCCGGGAGCAAACCCGTCCTATGGCGCAGAGAAGAACGGACTTCTGGCGTCCCTTAACTCTGTTGCGAAGCTGCCTTACGAGCAGGCGCTTGACGGAATCTCCAATACACAGACCATCAGCCCGGGAGCGCTGGGACATGATGACGGAGAGCGCACAAATAACCTTGTACACGTTCTTGACGGGTATTTCGATCAGGGCGCGCATCACCTGAATGTGAACGTATTCGGTACAGAGAAACTGATCGATGCTATGGAGCATCCGGAGAAGGAAGAGTATGCAAACTTTACGATCCGTGTTTCCGGATACGCTGTGAAGTTCATCGACCTGACAAAAGAGCAGCAGCTTGACGTAATCGCAAGAACCTGCCACGACAGAATGTAATATTCGGGGACGTAGTAAAATCGGCTTTCACTACGTCCCCATTTGAGAATGACCCTGTCCCCATTGGAGATAGTGCACAAATTCAGAAGATGATATATGTGTAAGATGCGCATGAAAAGTCTGGAAATTGTATTTAGGCTGCACTGAGTACTGAAAAGGGACAGGGTAAATTGTGATTTGGGACGTAGTAAAAGTCAGTTTTACTACGTCCCCGAAAGGAGAAAAGATGAACGGATACATCCATTCTACGGAGAGTTTCGGCTCTGTGGACGGCCCCGGCGTCCGATTTGTCATATTCGTGGCGGGATGTCCGATGCGCTGTCAGTTCTGCCATAATCCTGACACATGGAACATGCAGGCAGGGGAGCAGAAATCTGCGGACGAACTTCTAAGCCAGGCGCTCCGCTATAAGGCCTACTGGAAGGACGGAGGCGGAATTACTGTAAGCGGCGGTGAACCTCTGATGCAGATAGATTTCCTGATTGAACTCTTCCGCAAAGCGAAGGAGAAAGGCGTTAATACGACGATTGATACGAGCGGAGCGCCGTTTACAAGAGAGGAGCCGTTCTTCGGAAAGTTCAATGAACTGATGAAGTATACAGATCTGCTTCTTTTGGACATTAAGCACATTGATGAAGAGCAGCATAAGTTATTGACCGGGAGAACAAACCAGAATATTCTGGATATGGCGCAATATCTTTCTGAAATCGGGAAACCGGTTTGGATCAGACATGTGCTTGTACCGGAGAGAACAGATGAAGATGAGTATCTGAAGAAACTCAGAAATTTCATAAATACATTAAATAATGTACAGAAAGTAGAAGTTCTTCCATATCACACCTTCGGAGAATATAAGTGGAAGGAACTTGGAATCGAGTATCCTCTGGCGGGGATAGAACCGCCTTCAAAAGAGAGAGTAGAGAACGCGAAGAGGATACTGACTGAATAATAGATCTCAAAGGAAGGCTGCGCGCAAAAGGACGCAGATTGACGGACACCATACTTTTTTGTTAGACTGTAACAAGAGAAAGCGGGGACGAAGAAGAAAATTTTTCGTTATTCTGCTGAAGATACGGTTAACAGAAAGGGATGGTGTCTTTGCTGTTCAGACAGATACGGTATTTTGCGGCCGTTGTAGAATGCAACAGCTTTACAGAGGCGGCGGAGCAGTGCTATATCTCCCAGTCCGCCATTTCTCAGCAGATACAGGCGTTGGAAAAGGATCTTGGAGTGGAACTGATTCACAGAGAAAACCGCAGATTTTCATTAACTCCCGCGGGGGAGTATTTTTATAACCGGTGCAGGGGGATTCTGGATGAGCTTGAGGAGACCCGCCGCGAGACTGTCCGGATCGGACAGGATGATGAAAGGCAGCTCAGAATCGGGTATCTGCGGAATTACAGCGGCCAGGAACTTCATCAGGCGGTGGCTGAATTCTCACAGGACTACCCGGAGATCTCCATCAGCATTGTCAATGGAACACATGAGGAGCTGTACGATCTGCTGCGTTTTAAGAAGGTGGATCTCGTTCTGACGGATCAGAGGAGGGCGTTCTCAGATCAGTATATCAATTTTCAGCTGCTCCGATGCGGATGCTTCGCGGAGATGTCAGTGCGCAGCCATCTGGGTTTCGGGGAGTATGTGGAGCAGGATGAATTGAAAAAGCTGCCGTGTATACTGATTTCCTCCGGAGATCAGCAGGATGTGGAAAAGGAGTATTACAGGAATACACTGGGATTCAGCGGCAGTTTTCTCTTCGCGGATAGTCTGGAGGAGGGGAGGCTTATGGTGGCGGGAAATCGCGGATTTCTCCCCGTTGAAAAGGTGGGGACGCTTCCGCCTCCGGGACCCGCTGTCCGCAGGCTTCCGATCATGCAGAACGGACAGCGGCTGGAGAGAAATTATTGTGTGTTCTGGGTAAAGGAACAGACAAACTATTACATCGAAGAATTCGCGAAGCTGCTCAAAAAGCTGCTGAACAGGCCAGGAGTGCAAGAAAACAGTGCAGATTAAGAAAAATCGGTCAAAAGTAACAGGAGGAAGAACTATGAAATATCGTGAATTAGGAAACACCGGTCTTAAAGTCAGCGAGATCGGGCTTGGCTGTGAAGGTTTTGCAGAGGATGGATGCCGTGAGACAAAGCGGCTTCTGGATGAGGCGCAGAGACAGGGGATTAATTACTTTGATCTTTACGCGTCAGATCCTGAGGTACGCGCCAGCGTGGGAGAGGCGCTGAAAGGGCGGCGGGATAAGTTTATCGTTCAGTCCCATGTCTGTTCCATATGGAAGGACGGACAGTATAAGCGATCCCGGGATATTGCCGAGGTGAGAGAGGGAATGAAGGAGATGCTTGGTCTTCTCCAGACAGATTATATTGACGTAGGGATGATTCACTATGTGGATTCGATGAAGGACTGGCGTGAGATTGCAGACGGCCCGGTGCTGGAATTTGTAAAGGAATTGAAAGAGAAAGGGACGATCCGACATACCGGCCTTAGCAGCCATAACCCGGAAGTGGCCTTAGAAGCAGTAAAAAGCGGCTGTATCGAAGTGCTGATGTTCAGCGTGAATCCGTGTTACGATCTGCAGCCTGCCAGTGAGGATGTGGAAGAGCTGTGGGCAGAGAAGAACTATAAGGAACATCTTGTCAATATGGATCCGGAGCGTCAGGAGCTATATGAAACATGCCAGCGGCTGGGCGTGGGCATCACTGTTATGAAAGTATTTGGCGGAGGAGATCTTCTGGATGAAAAGCTTTCGCCGGCAGGAAAGGCTCTGACAGCGAACCAGTGCTTGCACTATGCTTTGACCCGCCCGGCAGTGTCCACGGTCCTTGTGGGCGCGCACAGCGTGGAGCAGTTAAGGGAAAGCATTGCCTATGAGGACGCGTCAGATGAAGAGAGGGACTATGCGGCGGCGTTCGCATCATTCCCGAATATCAGCTGGGAAGGACACTGCATGTACTGCAGCCACTGCGCGCCGTGTCCGAAGAAGATTGACGTGGCGTCTGTCACAAAATTTTTGAACCTTGCAAAAGCACAGGGAGCTGTGCCGGAGACTGTACGGGAGCATTATGAAGTGCTGCCCCACCATGCCGGAGAGTGCATCCGCTGCGGAGCGTGCGAGACGAGGTGCCCGTTCCATGTGCCGGTTATGGAGAATATGCACCGGGCAAAGGAGATATTTGGAAAATAGATACAAGAAAGCCCTGCCTCTTACGACTGAGAGGCAGGGTCAGCTGAAGCGGCATAGGCGCTTTTCTTTTCATTTCTGAACATAAGGCGGAATACAAACCTTACGAAGGGACCTGCATAACACATCTGCCAGAAGAACGCCATCGGGAAATTCATAGCAACTGTCTGGAGCCATACAGGGAGAATGTCAGCACCGGCATTCTTGAAAAGAAGCACTGCGGCAAAGCTCATCAGAGGACACATCCACATTACAGATATCGCAGAGATTGCCAGCACGAGATGAAAGGGGTTCTCTTTTTCCGGATTAACAATCTTAAACGCAGTTCTTTTCGCCATATGTCCCACAAGGAGAAAGTCTAGGATAAAAGCAATGGGAGCCATAATTACCAGCTCATGAAAGGCCGCTGTGAAAACATAATAGCTCATACTTCCGGTGTTCAGCACAATGTTGTAGCAGATCATGGCATAGACCATGACAAAAACCATAATAATCGTAAAAATTACTTCCTGAAACTTAGTTTTGGGCATAAAAAATCCTCCTTAAAATGAATATACTGACAGCAGAAAACCGTGTTGTTCGTTACTCATTCAGGAGAATGTACGTTTCCAATGTATACCTGGATTTTCTCAGCGGGCAAAAGTTTATCATAGATGCAGTGCTAAAGTCAAGCAAAAAATGAAAGTGATATTTTCAGCTATTTAGCGCACTAACAATTCCTATGACTCACGTCCGGAAGCGGAGCGGATGTTTGAAACGTGTTCTTGGAGAGGGGACGTGTGTGTACTGTTCCGTTCCGGAATCTGGGAAGGATCTAAGAAGCCGGAGAGCTGTTTAAATGCAAAGCGGCGCTCCGGGCAACTCGCTCGTGCGCTCAGAGAGGGCGTAATGTTTGGCAGGTGGAAACCCTGCCCGG
>CALWTQ010000049.1 GCA_944384505.1 uncultured Mediterraneibacter sp. | reverse complement strand
CAGCTATATATTCACTGACTCCCGATTTGAAAAAGCCCAGAAAACAGCCCCATTTCGAGAAAAATTCTGCGGGGATGAAGGATGGCGATGGATGACTGCGGAAGGGTATTAGTGAAACTTAGAGTTCCAGTGAGGGACGTTAGGGCTGACGGTGGA
Source organism: uncultured Mediterraneibacter sp. (assembly GCA_944384505.1). Classification (GTDB taxonomy): domain Bacteria; phylum Bacillota; class Clostridia; order Lachnospirales; family Lachnospiraceae; genus Mediterraneibacter. Next base: position 27,188 of record CALWTQ010000049.1, on the reverse strand, counting down.
ATTGTTTGAGCGGATACGCGAGTTGTCCACCGTCAGTCCTTGCATTTAGTCCGTCACTGGAACTCTTAGTTTCACTTATATCCCTGGAGCGGAATCCATCGCCATCCTTCATCCCCGCGGAATACGTCTTAGGAATCGACACTGTTTTCGGCCGTTTTGCAGTAGGGTGTTAGTGAACTTTATAGCTGAATTGTTAAAGTGGATTGTCATATGGAAAGATCTGTGTTATCATGTCTACACCGTGACGGCATTCTGTTGTCACATGTATCTATTAACATGCGATTCTCATTTTCGGAACCTGGATTCCAGGACTTATCCCGATGATGAAACAAAGGAAGAGTACAGGGAATACAGGTTGCGCTTTGATACAGCGCTTAGATGTGTTAAGATAAAAGCAGAAATCCTTCTTTCCTGTATGATCCGCACAGGAAATACCGCGGAGGTATACCTGCTGTTTTGTAAGACAAGACAGAGACAAGGAAAGGAGAATGACTATGACACAGACAAACGACAATTTCATAATGCTTCCCACCGTGGATATATGCTTCAAGGGGCTGATGAGCAATCCGAAGGTGCGGCAGGGATTCATCGCAGCGCTTTTAAAGACAGAACCCGAATCGGTCAAAGAGACGATCCTCCTGTCAACTGAACTCAGGAGTGAGTATCCTGGATTTTATCTACTTTACGAAGGATGATAAATGTTATCGAAGTATTTGCTTTTGCGACGAAGAATCAGGAGAAAAATATACGGATTTGATGAAAATTCAAATCCTGGAGCTTCAGAAGCTGCCCAAGGAGGCGGAAGCCGAAGCAGATATTTTCCACTGGATGAGATTCCTGGGAGGGAAGACGCGGGAGGAGTTCGAAGATATGGCAAAGAAAGACGAATATATTGGTCTGGCGTATGAAGAACTGGAGAGAATGAGTGCGGATATTCAGGCGAAGATGGAGTATGAAGCCAGAAGATCTTATGAAGTGTCAGGGAGTAACTGCGGAAGAGGTCGAGCGAGCCGTTCAGATGGCTGGTGAACAGGATGGGCGGATGACGGACGAACAGGAGCAGTGAGTGATATAGATGAGGATTAAATGTATTGCCCTTGATCTGGACGGGACTACGCTGAACAGTCAGGGGCATTTAAGTGAGAGAAACAGACAAATGATAGAGCAGGCTGTCGAGGCTGGAATAGAGGTTGCTGTTGCCAGTGGAAGATCGCTTCATTCCCTGCCGGATGAAGTGACTGGGATTACAGGAATCAGGTACGCTGTTACATCAAATGGGGCAGCAGTGTATGACCTTAAGGAGCAAAAATGTCTGCGCCAGTATAAGATGACGGCGGATTCTGTGATAGGGATTCTAGCCTGTATCAGCAAAGAAAGCATTGCGCTGGAGACATTTATTGATGGGAAACCTTATGCTGAGCAGGCGTATGTGAAAGACCCGGTCCGGTTTGGAGCGACAGCTCAGTCGGTTGGATATATACAGGGGACGAGAAAACCTGTAGAGGGGATGGAGGAGTTTATTTTATGCCATCGGGAAGAGCTTGACTGCATAGATATTATTGTGAAGAGTGAAGAACAAAAGCAGACTATATGGAAAATTCTTCAACAGCAGGTGGACGATGTATATATTACGTCTTCTGTGCGCCAGCTTCTGGAAATATCTCATGTAAACGCGGGAAAGGATACCGCGGCCGAGTTTCTGGCCAGGCGCCTGGGAATCAGGAGGGAAGAACTGGCGGCATTCGGAGACGGGCACAATGACTGCGGAATGTTGAAATATGCGGGAATAGGATTCGCTGTTGCCAATGCTTCCGAAGAATGCCGGAATGCGGCAGACCGGATTACAGCTTCTAACGATGATGACGGCGTAGCGGAGGGAATTGGGTATATTCTCAGGCTGAATGAGAAATGAGGAAAAAGGATGGCGCTTTATGCAATGGGTGACTTCCATCTGTCGTTCACTGTTCATAAACCAATGGACATATTCGGGAGCGAGTGGAAGAATCATGTGAAAAAAATAGAAAAATACTGGAATAAATATGTGAAAGAGACGGATACGGCAGTGATTACCGGGGACCACTCCTGGGGACATAATCTGGAAGAATGCCGTGAAGATCTTGAATTTATTGCGTCGCTTCCGGGAAGAAAGATTCTCCTGAGAGGGAATCACGATATGTTTTGGGACGCTAAGAAAACTGCAAAACTGAACAGCCTGTACGGAGAAAGACTTCATTTTCTGCAGAATAATTATTTTACTTATGAGGATTATGCGCTTGTGGGAACGAAAGGGTACTGTTATGAGGGAAAGGATACCTGGGAACATTTTGAAAAGATCAGGGATCGGGAGCTGGGGAGACTTAAGACTTCGTTCGAAGAGGCTTCGGCTGCCGGATATGAGAAGTTTATCATGTTCCTGCACTACCCGCCGACAAGTATCGGAGAAACTGAGAGCGGCTTCACAAAGATGGCGGAAGAATATGGAGCAGAGCATGTAGTCTACTCTCACTGCCATGGAAAGGCGAGGTATGACGACAGTTTTCATGGAATGGTAAATGGAGTTTATTATCATCTCGTGTCATCAGATTATTTAAGGTTCAGACCGGAAAGGATACTATGAAGAAGATAATATTAGGTTCAGCCTCCCCGAGAAGGCGCGAACTGCTTGCGCAGATCGGCGTAGAATTCGAGGTGAGGGTCAGTGACAAAGAAGAAGTTTATCACAGCACGGCTCCGGAGCAGATAGTCAGGGAGCTGGCTCTTATGAAAGCGGAAAATGTGGCGGAGGAGCTGCGGACAGATATAAAAAGTGCAGATATAATAGTGCTGGGCGCTGATACAATCGTAGTTCTGGATGATGCGATCCTTGGGAAACCAAAGGATGAAGAAGATGCGTTCCGGATGATTCACAGCCTCCAGGGGCGCGCCCATGAAGTATATACAGGGGTGGCTGTACTGGACTTTGATAAACATGGGGAAAAACATGTTATAAATCATGCGGTTGGGACGAAAGTATTTGTCCATGCCATGAGTGATGAAGAAATCAGGGGTTATATCGGAACCGGAGAGCCCATGGACAAAGCAGGCGGTTACGGGATACAGGGACGGTTTGCTCCGTATATCGACCGTATTGAGGGAGATTACTACAATGTGGTGGGGCTCCCTGTTTCTTATGTGTACCAGGTATTAAAAGAGCTCGGGGTGGTGTGAAATCCGGAAAGAGAACCAGAGAGGAAGGCTTTTGAAGATTTATCTCTATACTGCATCCCATAGTTTCTGCCCGTTCTCTTTCAGCCATTTCCTGGCCTGGCGGTAATCCGGGAGAACAGATTCCACGATGGCGTAGAATGCCTGCGAATGATTCATCTCCCTGCGGTGTGCAAGCTCATGGACGACAACATAGTCCAGCACATCCTCCGGGGCAAGGATGAGCCTCCAGTTAAAATTCAAGTTCCCCTTGCTGCTGCAGCTGCCCCAGCGGGTCTTCTGCTCCCGGATGGTAATGCGGCCGTAGGAGACGTTCATAATACGGGCGTAATACTCTGTCTTTTTCAAAAAAATATCTCCGGCGATTTTCATATACCTTGTCCTCTCCTCCGCTGAAAGCGGCGGATGATCCGGGGCAGGGTGTTCTTTTTTCTGCTGTTCGATCTGAGTGAGATGACGGAGAACCCACCCCTCCTTCTGGTGAAGAAAAGATTCAATAAATGACCGGGAACATTTATATGGAGCGCGCACCTGTACCTTTCCGTCAGCAGTGATGTGAATCGCCACCGTGCGCCGGGAACTGTATATAATATCGTATTCAAAAGGGAATTTCATCTGGCATCACCTGTTTTTAAACATATTTGGTAACAGTTCAGCCATGGAGCTGTCTGGGAGAGAAAATCATGCTCGCATGATTTTTCGAGCGGGCAGCTTCATGAGCTGAACTGTTACCATGTTTGTATTTAAAAAGAGTTTTGAACTATTATACAGATAAGAAGAGAGAAGCGCAAGAGGGACGGGAAAGCCAAATGACCGAAAAAATGACTGCCAAAATACCGAAAAAATATCTGCCAAAGTGCCGAAAAAATAATTGCCAAAGTGCCGAAAAAAAGGTATGATTTTAATGGAACAGGGAAAGATAAGTATAATACCTGTCAGGGGAGATATGTAAAATGAGAAAATATAAAGCGAGAATCGTAGACGGAATATTAGAGAAACGTCTTCTTGGAAAAGGCGCTGTTTTAATTGAAGGTCCTAAATGGTGTGGGAAAACAACAACGGCTGAGCAGATTGCAGGAAGTATTCTTTATATGGCAGATCCGGAAAAAGAAAAACAAAATCTGTCTATGGCAGAAATCAGTCCGGGAAGACTTTTGAAGGGGAAAGTCCCACGGCTAATTGATGAATGGCAGATTGCGCCGAAGTTGTGGGATGCCGTCAGGTTTGAGGTGGATCATCGAGAGGATCTGGGACAGTTTATCTTGACAGGTTCTGCAGTTCCAGCCTCCTATGAACACATTCATCATACCGGAACAGGACGATTTTCGTGGATATTAATGCGTCCGATGAGTTTATATGAATCTCTGGATTCAACTGGTGAGGTAAGTTTAAAAACACTTTTTGAGACACCAGAGCAGATTGAAGGAGAAAATCCACTTGATTTAAATCAACTGGCTTTTCTGGTGTGCCGCGGGGGATGGCCAAGAGCAGCTGATCTGAAAGGAGAAATTGCGCTTGAGCAGGCGTTTGACTATTACGATGCAGTTGTGAAATCAGATATTTCCCGTGCTGACGGTATTACAAGAAATCCGGAACGAGTGAAGCGTCTTATGCGCTCTTACGCCAGAAAGCAGGGATCGCAGGCGACAAATACATTGCTTAAAGATGATATTATGGCCAATGATGCAGAATCTCTTGATACAGATACAGTGTATTCTTATATAAATGCATTGCAAAAAATATTTGTAATTGAGGAAATGGAAGCATGGAATCCTAATCTTCGCTCTAAAACAGCGATTCGGACTTCAAACACCCGGTATTATGTTGACCCTTCTATTGCGGTTGCGGCTCTGGGCTTAGGACCTCAGGATTTAATCGGGGATCTGAATACGTTCGGTCTGTTCTTTGAAACTATGTGTATCAGGGATCTGCGAGTATTTGCCGATGCACTAAATGGGAAAGTGTATCATTTTCGGGATAAAACGGGATTAGAATGTGATGCAGTGGTTCACTTGAGAAATGGAACTTATGGATTGATTGAAGTGAAACTTGGTGGAGACAAACTGATTGAAGAAGGTGCAGAAAATCTCAAGATTCTAAAGGATAAAATTGATACGACAAGAATGAAAGCACCAGCTTTTTTAATGGTTCTTATCGGGGTGGGGGACTATGCATATAGAAGAGAGGATGGAGTATATGTGGTTCCGATTGGCTGTCTGAAAGATTAATTAGGAGTGTTATCATGGAACAGATACTGATTATAGAGGACGACGATATTCTTGCTGAGGGCGTGCGGTTCAATCTTTCTTTGGCCGGTTTTTCTGCTTCTTGTGTCCCTGATCTGAAGGGGGCAGAGAAGGCGCTGCGGGACGGGAAATGGGATCTGCTTCTCCTGGATGTGAATCTTCCGGATGGAGACGGCCTTGCGTTTGCCGCTTGGCTGCGCGGTGGCCAGAGTGAGATCCCGGTGATTTTTCTGACTGCGAAGGATATGGACGAGGACATGATGCGGGGATTCGCGGCGGGAGCGGATGACTATATCACGAAACCGTTCAATGTTCAGATCCTGATACAGAGAGTGAAGGCTGTACTGAACAGGTATCATGCCGGGAAGAGAAAAGAGGAGTGTCTCCGCGCAGGCAGCCTGGAGATTGACCTGAGGTCATGGCAGGTGAGGAAGAATGGAGAGGCGGTTCCGCTGACGCCGACAGAGTTCAGGCTTTTGAAAAAGTTTTGTGAGAACCCGGGGATTGTGCTGACAAGAGACGTGCTTTTGGAAGAGATGTGGGACAGTGAGGGAAAAGATGTAGACGAGCACACCCTGACGATTTTTATCAGCAGGCTGCGGTCTAAGCTGGCGGATGAAAATGATACTTATATCCGGACAGTATATGGGATAGGATATCAGTGGATCGGGGAGAAAGGGCGGAAAAGTAAATGACAGAATGGATCGTGTTATTTCTGGCGGCAGTATTTCTGGCTGCTGCAGCGGCGGCCGGGATCTGGGTCTATATGAGAAAGCGGTATATTGCGTTTACGGATCAGGTCTGTCAGAGCATAGATGATATCCTGGCAGGAAGGGGATCGGGGGAGTTTGAAATGGATGAGGAGACTCTTTTGTCGAAATTTCAGATGAGGCTGAAACGCCTTGAAGAGATCACTGTGTCTGCGGCGAAGGAGAGCGAACGGCAGAAACTGGAAGTGCAAAGCGTAGTGTCGGATATATCTCATCAGCTTAAAACACCGGTCGCAAATGTGGTCCTGTACTGTGATACTGCGATGAATCCGGCGCTTTCCCAAGAAGAGCGGGACCAGTGTATGAAGATTTTAAAGGGACAGGTGGAAAAGCTGGAGTTCCTTATACAGTCTTTAATCCGTATGTCACGTATGGAACAGAATATGATCCGGCTGAGTCCGGAGCCGGTACCCCTGGGTGAAATACTTGAGGCAGCAGGGGAGGCCATTGCCGGAAAAGCGAAAGCAAAGGGAATATCGGTTGACCTGGAATGTCCGGAAGGGCTCTTTGTGTACTGTGACTGGAAGTGGACTCTGGAAGCGGTTTTAAACGTACTGGACAATGCGGTGAAGTATTCTCCGGAAGGCGGATCGGTCTCAATAGCGGTTCAGCCTCTTGAGATTTATACGAAAATATCGGTTAAGGACAGGGGGATAGGTATTTCCCCGGAACATATTACGGATGTGTGCAGGCGCTTTTTCAGGGAGGAGAGGGCAGGCAGGACGGAAGGTCTTGGGATTGGCCTATATCTTACGAGAGAGATACTGGGGAAGGAGCGGGGATATATGAAGATCCGTTCAAAGCCGGATGAGGGGACAGAAGTATCTGTCTATCTATTGAGGAAATCCTTTGGATGTATGGAAAACAAAGGTTATAAATAAGCGGAGTAAAACGAAGAAAAACGGCAGGATATCCTTAGCCGTTTTTCCTTTTTTCGAGACATTTCTGAAACTTTTGTCTGTTATCTTTCTCTTTGTAAGAAATATCGGTGCCGGAGAATGTCTTCCAGGCAGGAGCAGACAGGCCGGATCAGCTGGAAGGACAGCCGGATGGAATCGGATATATGGCATCAGAAGGGAGAGTAGAAGATGAGTATTGTAGTTGCGGAAAATCTAAAGAAGTATTATGGGGAGGAACCGAATATTGTCCGGGCGCTGGACGGAGTGTCTCTCACTGTGGAAGAGGGAGAGTTTGTGGCGGTGGTGGGCACCAGCGGCAGCGGGAAATCTACTTTGTTAAATATGCTTGGAGGCCTGGATGTGCCTACTTCAGGAGATGTTATTATTGCCGGAAAGAAGCTGTCGGGTATGGATGACGACCACTTGACGATCTTTCGCAGACGCAGGATTGGATTTGTCTTCCAGAATTATAATCTGGTGCCTATCCTGAATGTGTATGAAAATATGATCCTCTCTGTGGCTTTGGACGGCCAGAAACCGGACGAGAGATATATGAAAAATGTAATCGGACTCCTGGGGCTTGGAGACAGGCTGAATGAGATGCCGAACAATCTTTCCGGCGGCCAGCAGCAGAGGGTGGCGATTGCCAGGGCGCTCGCCGCACAGCCTGCGCTTCTCCTCTGTGATGAACCCACGGGAAATCTGGATTCAAAGACCAGTCAGGACGTACTGGGACTCATACGGGCCTCAAGCAGCCAGTTCGGCCAGACTATCATTATGATCACGCACAATGAAGAGATCGCCCAGACTGCTGACAGGATTATCCGGATTGAGGATGGACGGATCACGGAAAGCAGGTGGACAGTATGAGCGGCAGGATAAGTGCGAATAATAACAGGCTGTCTGTATACAGACTCGCAGTCCGCAGCGTGAAAAGCAGCAGGATGAGAAATGTGTTCGTTGTGCTGGCGGTCGCGCTCTCGGTCAGTCTCCTTATGGTGATGGGGCTGTTTTATACGGGAACTTACACAAGTACCAGACGACAGACAGATAGAATGCAGCACGCGATCTATTATGGACTGAGCGAAGAGCAGCTGTATGAGATAGCGGAGGATGAAGCCAGCAGCTATGTGCTGGCGATGAAACAGGGGCAGAGTGTGGAGATAGACGGGAAAATGCTGGCGCCCACAGCTTATGGACAGAAACCTTTGAAGGCGGAGGACGGTGAGTCAGTTATTATGCCTGAGCTTGTGAAGGGCAGTTTTCCGGAAGACTTTGGCGAGATCATGCTTGCGGACGCTTACTGCAAGGCAGCGGGAATTTCGGACAGCCCCGGGGAGCAGGTCACGATTACATGGCTGGACGGAACTGTGGAGAGTTATACTGTATCAGGTATTTACCGGGCAGAAGAGAATCAGTCAATGTACCAGGTGTATTTTTCAGAAGCATACGCTAAAGAAGGCAGCCAGCTTAAGGATATTGCCTGGCAGGCGCTGGTGCGGTTTAAAGACGCGTCGAATATGAACCAGCAGGAGTTTGAGGATACGGTATACTCCTTTGGAGAAGAGTACGGTATGCAGAGAAAGGACATGAATATCAATAATTATTTTCTACGGATGCTTCCCGGCGGCACAGAGCAGCTGCAGGAGACGCTTCTGATTCTGGGGGCGGGTGCAGGAATCCTGTTTGTGAGCGTGCTGGTGATCTACAGCGTATTCTATCTCTCCGTTGTGGGCAGAGTGCGGCAGTTTGGGCAGCTGCGTGCCATAGGTCTGACAAAGAAACAGATCAAAAGGATGGTGCGCGCGGAAGGTCTTATACTGAGTGCCGGGGGAATCCCGGCGGGGCTTATCATTGGAGGAGCGGCCGGGTATTTTATCCGTCCGGACGGCTGGAGCTGGATTCATACGATTCTGGTCTCGGCTGTAGTGATCCTGGCGGATATTGTCACTGTCCTGCTCTCTATCCGGAAACCGGCGAAGATCGCTTCGGCTGTATCGCCTGTAGAGGCGGTGAGGTATTCTGGATACGAGCAGAAGGGCAGCAGAGGAAGACGCATCAGAGGAAAGGGCAGGAACCATACATTCCGCGCAAGGAAGATTACACCGGGAAGTCTCGCGCTGATGGGTGTGTCACGGAATCGGAAGAAAACTGCTCTGACAGTTCTGTCACTTGGAATTGGCGGAGTGCTGTACATGCTGGCTGCGTTCTGGGTCAGCTCTACAAGCCTGGAGGAATATGCAAGAACCGGGGAATACAAGTTTGGAGAGTTTCTTGTATCCTATTCCTATAATGTTGTGCAGACAGCGGAGCACGGAGAAATGCAGCTGCAGGTGGAGCATCCTATGGATGAGGATTTGACAGAAGCGATCCGATCCATTGACGGGGTGGAAAAAGTTTATGATATCCAGAAGGTGGAGATGCAGTGGGAAGGACACGGAGATGGAAGCACCGATACTGTGGCTCCGCTGACCGGGGAGAGGGCGGAAAAGCTGATGGAAATAGATCACCAGGGAGATTTTGCCTATGAGGATCTAGAAAAGGAGGATGGCCTGATTGTCAGCCGGGGAGGTACCTGGAAGGAAGTCTACGGCTGGGAATTCGCACCGGGAGATCAGATCCGTCTGTCCTGGTATGACGGCCGGCAGGAACAGGAGAGAAGCTTTACGGTTATGTCGGTGATTGACGTGGATGATTTTGATGTGGAACCGGGAGATGTGGGTACGGAATTTCTGATACCTGAATCAGTGCTTCATGAGATGACACGCGGCATGGATCTGTCGGATGAGCTGGTGATACGGACGGACAGTGGGAAGGAGGACTCAGTAGAAAAAGCACTGTCGGAGCTGATGGAGAACTATCCCTATCTGTCCCTGGATGCCTTAAGTGACCATATGCTTGAGGTGGAGTCTATGTGGTCCTCGGTTTTCTCGATTTTTATCGGCCTGAGCTTGTTTATCATCGGCTTCGCCATGCTCAATCTTCTCAATACGCTGATTACGAATATCCTGACTCGTGATCACGAGTTCGCCATGCTGCAGTCTGTTGGGATGACGAAAGGGCAGCTCGCCCGGATGCTGAGAATGGAGGGACTGATTCTTGCGTGTGGGAATCTTTTGATTACATTAGTGATCGGAACTGTGGCCGGGTACGCGATGATCGAGATTCTGAGATATTTTGGAGCGGAGTATATGCACTTTGCGTTCCCTGTCTGGTTCTTCCTTGGATATGCCGTATTTATCGTGCTGGTCCCGGTGCTGGTGACAGAATATATGGTACGGCGGTTCCAGAGACAGACTCTGGTGAACCGTCTGCGGGGGTAAATCACTTAGACTAGTACACCTTCATCGGCGCGTCAGTTTTCCTGACCATGGCGCAGGAAAATGAGCTGCCCCTGGCTGAAAAGCCGGAAAGGGGACGCTCAGCGGCGGCTGATGAGCCGGAAGATGCACCGCCACAGCAGATGGAGTAGAAAGGCCCCGGAAATACTGGACGCCACATACAGCAGAATAGAGGCCGTATTTCCAATCAGGGGCACAAGATCCCGGAAGACGATCTGCTGCATCTGGTAGTCCGGATTGATGTAAAACATATTGATGGTTCCCAGGTGATCCAGGGACAGATTTAAAATAACCGCAGTGAGACAGCAGCCAAGATAGAGCGCTGTGGCATGGAGGAATGGCCGGAGGGGATAAGCACGGGAAAGGACGCGGGAGAAGAGAACACGTCCGGTTCCTGTGCCGTGATCTTTCCTGGCCAGATTCCGGCAGTATACTGCGCCTGCGCCGATACCGGTCAGGATGAGCAGGACGTGCCAGGCGTAGGAGTGGACGGTGAGGGCGGGAAGCGGATAGTGCAGCCCGCTCTGATCCGTGAACGCGGCTATACCGCCCATCAGTCCATAACACATAAGGAAGGCAAGCAGAGCGCGGCGGACATTCTCACGGAGCAGCCAGGGGTACAGCAGGAGGATGTACATGGGGATGCTACAGAGCTGGAAGGGCAGATACCACCAGTTGTAAACGCCTCCTCCCAGTGCAAAGGTAAGGGTGAGCTGCTTCCATACCTCGCTGCACAGCATGAGAAGCCCGCACAGAAAAAAGAGCCTGTCGGACTGGCAGGGGAAATATTTCTTTATGATTCTTTTTATCTTTTCCATATCCGGATCCCTTCCTCTTCTATGAATCGCAACAGCCCGGTCTGCGCTATTCGGAATATTCTGCAAAGTGTTCATAGTATACCTCAAAAATATACTTTATTATACCTTATACAGATCATTTGACAAAAGATTGTTAAGAAAATAACATTAAAATGTACAAAGTAAACGAAAAAATATAAAATAATCCTGGTTTTTATATGAAAAAAATATAAAAACCGCCTGCGGTGCCAAAAAAACAGAAAAAACCAGTGGGAAAATTAATAAAAAAGTGCGCTTTAGTGTACGAAAATAAGGACAAAATGAAATAAAAATCCGATCTTTGCCGGGAAGAAAGACAGTGAACAAAAAATATTGACAAAAAAATAAGCCGGGCGTAATATTACATCAGCTTTGAAAGACGGGATACATATCTGGTCAGAAAAAGTAGAAAAATGACACGAAAAGCCTGTCCGAAAAGCGGGGAAAGATTCAGTTCAGAGGGGTTCAAAGGGGAACAGCTCCTTTTTTTGTACCCAAAATTTCCGGAATGGAGTGGTTTGGGGATCCGGATGAAGTCTTTTCCGAAAATAAAAAGAGCCAATCAGGGGTGCGGCCACAGGCATGTATTTTATGCCGGAAAGGAGCATCCCCAAGTGGAAAAGGAGGGAGTAATACGGGAGATCTGACAGAAAGACTTATGGAAGAGCTGAACTGCGAGACAGTCTTTACCCTTCCTGTTCTGGGCGGTATCTCAGAGTCAGTTGTCGTTACATGGATTATTATGGCAGTACTTGTCATAGCGTCCATCATTCTGACACGGAACCTGAGAGTGGAAAATCCGGGGAAGGTGCAGATTGCTCTGGAAGCGGCAATTGGCTGGGCGCAGGATTTCTTCGAGGGAATTATCGGGAAAGAAAACCGAAAATATGTCCCGTATCTGATCACAGTGATTCTCTATCTTGCCGCGGCCAATACGATCGCGCCGCTGTGCGGGTTCAAGCCGCCGACAAAAGACCTGAATGTAACGGCAGGCCTTGCAATAATGAGTATGTTTGTGATCGAGTTTTCCGGTATCCGCAAGAACGGGCTGAAACACTGGGTGAAGCACTTTGCTGAACCGGTTCCGGTCGTGGCGCCGATCATGGTGTTGGAGATCGTGATCCGTCCGCTGTCTCTTTGTATGCGGCTTTTCGGAAATATGCTGGCCGGGTTTGTGGTTCTGGAACTTTTGAAATGTTTCGTTCCGTTGATTATTCCGATCCCGGTAAGTTTTTATTTTGACATCTTCGACGGACTGCTTCAGGCGTATGTATTTGTTTTCCTGACAGCGATCTTTATGACAGAGGAGATGGAGTAGCCCTTTGACGGGAGAAGGACTATTACAAAAAGATTATCACTAAAAAGAAAAGGAGATTAAGACAATGGAAGCACTTATAGCGATCGGAGCAGGAGTTGCTGTATTAACAGGTATTGGAGCAGGAGTTGGTATTGGCATCGCGACAGGAAAGGCGACAGAGGCAATCGCGAGACAGCCGGAGGCAGAGGGAAAGATCTTTAAGAACCTGATCCTCGGATGTGCGCTGGCAGAGGCAACTGCAATCTACGGTTTCATTATCGGCCTTCTGATCATCCTTCTTCTGTAGGAGAGAGAAGCGTTTCTATTTGACGCAGATTGACACAGAAGAGACCAGGAAAGACGGGGTGAAAAGATGATCAAATTAGATATGGGGATTGTCTATACCATAATAAATCTTATTGTTCTCTATTTCCTGCTGAGACATTTTCTCATCGGACCTGTGACCCAGATCATGGAGAAGAGGAAGCAGATGATTGAGGACGGCTTTCAGAATGCACAGAAGATGCAGGATGAAGCCCTCCAGATGAAACAGGAATATGAAAACGCGTTAAGCGGCGCCAAGCAGGAGTCCGTGCAGATCGTAGAGAATGCGCGCAAAAGCGCGAAGTCAGAGTATGACCGCATTGTAAGCGAGGCCGGGGACAAGGCGGGCAGCATCATTGAATCCGCGAAAGAGACCGTCCGCGTTGAACGGGAGAAGACGATGAGAGAGATGCAGTCTGAGATCGCGGGACTTGCCATGGCTTCCGCTAAGAAGATTGTAGGTGACGGCGCTCAGAACGGCCGGGAGCTGTACGACCGTTTTCTGAGAGAGGCGTCAGAAAAAACAGGTGAGGGCAGTGAAGATGAAAACAGGGGATAAGATCAGGTGTACTTTGCCGGCAGTTACATACGGGACCGTCCTGTACAGTATGAACGTCCCCGGAGACCAGGTGTCAAAGACACGCGAGATATTGAAAGAAGTGCCGCAGCTTCAGGAGATTTTTGTAAATCCGACGATTTCTCTGAAAGTAAAATACAGCATAACGGACCGGGTGTTTCCGGAGAGTATGAGAAACTTTCTGAAAACGGCATGCCGGTATCGCAGGATGGATCTGATAGAGGAAATTTTTGCTGCGTATGACAGGTGCCAAGACAGAGCGGGACATGTGATCCGCGCTGACCTGTACTGCATCGTGCCTCCCGGTGAGGAACAGAAAAAGGGAATGGAAAAATTCCTGTGTGAAAAATATAATGCGCAGACAGCAGATATTCAGGTGCACAGCGATGATTCCCTGTTAGGGGGATTTGTTCTCCGGGTGGGAAGCGACGAGTATGACTGGAGCGTGAAAGGGCGCATGGACAGACTGGCGCAGTCCCTGGGAGCTGTGAAAGTCTGAGCTGTAAAAATATAAACCTGGAGGTGAACAAGGTGAGTTCAATCAATTCAGATGAGATTATCTCGATCTTAAAAGAAGAGATTGAGAATTTTGATACAATGAGCAGGGACAGCGAAGTTGGAACTGTCGTTGCGGTAGGCGACGGAATCGCCACGATCTACGGGATTGATCACGCCATGTACGGAGAGATCCTCACATTTGAGACAGGGCTCAAAGGCATGGTTCAGGATATCCGGAAAGATGAGATCGGCTGTATCCTGTTCGGAAGCGACACAGGGATCCGTGAGGGAACAAAGGCGGCCCGCACGGGGAAGAGGGCCGGAGTCCCGGTCGGAGACGCATATATAGGAAGAGTTGTCAACGCCCTGGGCGAGGCAATTGACGGAAGGGGAGAGATCAAGGCGGATGATTACTGCCCCATTGAGCGTGAGGCTCCGGGGATCATTGACCGTAAGTCAGTCAGCGTCCCCATGGAGACGGGAATTCTGTCCATTGACGCCATGTTCCCCATCGGCCGCGGCCAGAGGGAGCTGATCATCGGCGACCGCCAGACCGGAAAGACTTCCATTGCCATGGATACAATTCTGAACCAGAAGGGCAAGGATGTGATCTGTATCTATGCGGCCATCGGACAGAAGGCGTCAACCGTTGCGAAAGTAGTGAATACACTGAAAACCCACGGTGCCATGGACTATACGATCGTCCTGTCCTCAACGGCAAGCGACTGCGCTCCGCTGCAGTATATTGCACCATATGCGGGCACAGCGATGGCGGAATATTTCATGTATCAGGGAAAGGACGTTCTGATCGTCTACGACGATCTCTCCAAACACGCGGTGGCGTACCGCGCGCTGTCCCTTCTGCTGGGACGTTCGCCCGGACGAGAGGCGTATCCGGGAGATGTATTCTACCTGCATTCCAGGCTTCTGGAGAGATCCAGCCGCCTGAATGAGAAGCTGGGCGGAGGCTCCATCACGGCGCTGCCGATCATTGAGACTCAGGCGGGAGACGTTTCCGCTTATATACCGACTAACGTGATTTCCATCACAGACGGACAGATCTTCCTGGAGAGCGGTCTGTTCGCATCGGGAATGCGCCCGGCGGTCAATGTGGGACTGTCCGTATCCCGTGTGGGAGGAGCGGCGCAGACAAAAGCCATGAAAAAGGCGTCCGGAAGCATCCGTATCGACCTGGCTCAGTACCGCGAGATGGAAGTGTTTACTCAGTTCAGCTCTGATCTGGACGCGTCCACAAAGGAACAGCTGGAGTACGGAAGCGGCCTGATGGAGCTGTTAAAGCAGCCATTATACCATCCGCTCTCACTGCATGAGAAGGTGATTACACTCTGTGCGGCGACTCACAGAGTGATGCTGGGGATTGACAGGAAAGAGATCAAGAAATTCCAGATGGATATGCTGACCTATTTTGATGCGAGCCACCCGGAGATCGGGCAGGAGATTGAGGAGAAGAAAACGCTGTCAGACGAGCTGACCCGGACGATCGTCCGGACAGCGGAGGAATTCAAGAAGAGCAGGTGATAAAATGGCAAATATCAGAGAGATCCAGAGCCGGATCAACAGCGTGAAAGATACAATGAAGATCACCAACGCCATGTATATGATCTCCTCATCTAAAATGACTCAGGCGAAAAAGAAGCTTGCGGATACAGAACCGTACTTCTACGCGCTGCAGGGAGAGATCTCAAGAATTCTGCGCCATCTCCCGGAGCTGGAACATCCGTTCTTCGATCAGAGAGAAAATGTTCCGGCCGAAGAGAGGAAGATCGGTTCCATCGTAATCACGGCGGACAAAGGGCTTGCGGGAGCGTACAATCACAATGTGGTAAAGCTGGAGGAAGAGATCCTGGCAAGACCCGGCATTCATAAGCTGTACATTGTAGGGGAACTCGGGCGGCACTATTTCGCGAAGCGGAATGTGGAGATTGACACGAATTTCCAGTACACGGTTCAGAAGCCTACCATGCACCGCGCCCGGGATATTTCCGGGGTACTGCTGGATCAGTTTGAGGCCGGGGAGCTGGATGAGATCTACGTGGTCTATACGAGAATGGAGAATTCGGTCCAGTCCGAGGCGGAGGTGATGAAGCTTTTGCCTCTGGAGAGAAGCTCTTTCAGTGAAATGAAAATGCCGCTGAACATGTACCGGGAGGCCATTGAACTGTACCCTTCTGTGGAGGCGGTGCTGGATAGCATTGTACCGAACTATGTGACCGGAATGATCTACGGCAGCCTGGTAGAGGCTTACGCCAGTGAGCACAATGCCCGCATGATGGCCATGAAGTCTGCGACGGACAGCGCCGAGAGCCTGATCCACGATCTGTCCATTGTCTATAACCGGGCAAGGCAGGCGGCAATCACGCAGGAGATCACAGAGGTCTGCGCGGGCGCAAGAGCGCAGCAGAGGAAGTAGAGGAGACAGACTATGAATAAAGGAAGAATCGTACAGGTCATGGGACCTGTTGTTGACGTAGTATTTGAAGACGGTGAGCTTCCCTTTATCAAGGATGCGCTGGAAGTTGAGAACAACGGAAAGAAATGCATCATGGAGGTGGCGCAGCATCTCGGCAACAATGAAGTGCGCTGCCTGATGCTTGCAGCCAGCGAGGGTCTTCACCGTGATATGGAAGTGACCGCTACAGGAGCCGGAATCAGGGTGCCGGTCGGGGAGAAGACACTGGGAAGGCTCTTCAACGTGCTGGGCGAGACGATTGACGACGGAGAGAGCATCGAGGACTCTGAGAAATGGGTGATCCACAGAGATCCGCCGTCATTCGAAGAGCAGAGCCCGGTCGTAGAGATTCTGGAGACGGGAATCAAGGTAATCGACCTTCTGGCGCCTTACGCAAAGGGCGGAAAGATCGGACTCTTCGGAGGAGCCGGCGTCGGTAAAACTGTGCTGATCCAGGAGCTGATCCGCAATATCGCCACAGAGCACGGCGGCTATTCCATCTTTACAGGAGTCGGAGAGCGTTCCCGTGAGGGAAACGACCTCTGGACAGAGATGAAAGAATCCGGGGTGCTGGAGAAGACGGCCCTGGTGTTCGGACAGATGAACGAGCCCCCCGGAGCACGTATGCGTGTGGCGGAAACCGGACTTACAATGGCAGAATATTTCCGTGATGAGGAGCACAGAAATGTCCTTCTCTTTATTGATAACATTTTCCGTTTCACACAGGCGGGATCTGAGGTGTCCGCCCTTCTGGGACGTATGCCGTCAGCGGTCGGATATCAGCCGACTCTGGCAACGGAGATGGGTGAGCTTCAGGAGAGAATTGCGTCCACAAAGAACGGATCTGTTACTTCTGTGCAGGCGGTCTATGTGCCGGCCGATGACCTGACAGACCCGGCTCCGGCGACAACCTTCGCCCATCTGGACGCGACAACCGTGCTGTCCAGAAAGATCGTGGAGCAGGGAATCTATCCGGCTGTAGATCCGCTGGAGTCAAGCTCCCGTATCCTGGAAGCGGAGATTGTTGGCGAAGAGCACTATGAGGTGGCAAACCAGGTCATTGCGATTCTGCAGAAGTATAAAGAACTGCAGGATATCATTGCGATTCTCGGTATGGAAGAGCTTTCTGACGAAGATAAGGCAACTGTCATGCGTGCGAGAAAGATCCAGAGATTCCTGTCACAGCCCTTCTTTGTAGCTGAGACATTCACAGGAACGCCAGGAAAATACGTGCCGCTCAAAGAGACGATCCGCGGATTTAAGATGATCATAAATGGCGAGATGGATCAGTATCCGGAGTCTGCGTTCTTTAATGTGGGAACGATCGACGACGTCATCAAAAAGGCGGAAGCTGAAAAAACGGAAGCAGAAGCGTAAGACGTCTGCGGCCACAGCATGCCTGACGCGGCATGCGGGAGATTGCCGCAGACAGTTTTGCAGCGCTGAGAAGAAAACAGGAGTGTATGCACATGGATACATTTGGTCTGAAAATTATAGCAAGTGATAAAGTGTTCTATGAGGGACGCTGCAGGAAAATGACGATCCCGGCAGCGGATGGAGAGATCGGTATCCTTCCGAATCATGAGAACATGATTATTGCAATTGTTGTCGGAATCGGGCGCGTGGAGATCGAGGAGGGAAAGCCCCTTGAGGTCGCGCTCGGGGGCGGCTTCGCCGAGATCGTCAATAACCGTGTCACCCTGATTGTAGACACTGCCGAAAAGCCTGAGGACATCGATATCCGCCGGGCCAGAGAGCAGAGAGAGCGGGCGGAAGAACAGCTCCGCCAGAAGCAGAGCATCCAGGAGTATTATCATACTCAGGCGTCACTGGCCAGGGCCATGAATAGGCTGAAACTGGCGCAGGATAAAAAGTGGAATTTATAGCTTCCAGAAGTATGGAGCGGGCTGAACAGCCGAAATTTAATAATAAACCAGAAGATATCATTTGACGGATATTGAAATATTGACTATAATATACTTGACAAGAGAGCCGATGACTAGACCACACCTAGCCGCCGGTAAAATAGTTTTACAAAAGTAGCGCCTTAGTTTACCAGACAGAGGGCGCTACTTTTTGCGTGATATGTAAATAACAAGAGTTATCACTGCGCAAAGCATAATTACAAATTGGATTAGATCCGAAAAAGTAATCATAAGCCCCAGCCCCTTTCATCTGTATTCCAGCGGCTGGAGTGTGCGCCCCATCGGCTCCCCAGGCAAATATATTTTTATGAATACCACTTTATCACTGCTGCACTGAACATACAACCCAAAAGTTTTAAAATTGTATTGAAACGTTCTGTGAATTAATAAAATCCTAAGATTTTCCCCCTTCCCTCTTAAAAAATCCCTATTATTATGTATACTGTAAGGAGTGAGGTGATGAACAATGTACAACATACTGGTATGTGATGACGACAAGGAGATTGCGGAAGCGATTGAGATCTATCTCTCTCAGGAGGGATATAATATTCTCAAGGCATATGACGGGATTGAGGCCCTGGAGATTTTGGAGAAGGAGGATGTAAATCTTCTGATTCTGGATGTGATGATGCCGCGCATGGATGGAATCCGGGCGACGCTTAAGATCAGGGAGAAGAACAGCATTCCGATTATTATATTGTCTGCCAAGTCAGAGGATGCGGATAAGATTCTGGGGCTTAATGTGGGAGCGGATGATTATGTGACGAAGCCCTTTAACCCACTGGAGCTGACAGCCCGGGTGAAGTCCCAGCTGCGCAGGTATAACCAGCTTGGCGGTTCGCCGAAGGAGGAGGCTGACAGAGTTTATGAGGTGGGCGGTCTGCGCATCAATGATGATTTGAAAGAGGTGACAGTAGACGGTGAGCGGGTGAAGCTCACACCCATTGAGTACAATATTCTCCTCCTGCTTATGAAGAACCAGGGCAGAGTATATTCCATCGGGCAGATCTATGAGGCGATCTGGAATGAGGAAGCTATCGGAGCGGACAATACGGTGGCTGTGCATATCCGGCATATCAGGGAAAAGATTGAGATCAATCCGAAGGAGCCCAGGTATTTAAAGGTAGTGTGGGGAGTCGGGTATAAGATTGAGAAGGATCAGAGATAGACGAGGAGATGCGGTCTATGGAGCAATGGTACAGAAAGAAAGCGGTTAAGACATGTGTATTGCTGTCAGCAATATTGAGCGGTTCCATATTTGTTACGTCGTTTATGGTGACGGCGGGCGTTGCCGGTACGGTCAGCCCGCTGGAAATAATGAATTTTCTTAGAGAGCCGTATGAGGAATCAGAAGATTTTAACCAGGCAGTGGATTCTCTTGCGACCACTGTTTTTGAGAAAGTGAAACTGGTAGATTTTTTTGAGACGGATGGAGCGTATAATCCGGATAAGCTGATCGACATTGAACAGTACGGGGAAGGCGGTACGGTAAATGGGGAGAATATTTCCGGCGTAGCGTACCGCCTGGAAGATCTGGTGAACTGGAGCAAGGACTATGTGGAGTCCGGCAGTTCAGGATACTATGAGTATGACAGCGCTTCCTATATTTCGGACAGCATGTACGATGAAAATGGGGTGGTCGTTTGCCAGAAGCAGGATGGCAGTTATGACTACTATTATATGAATGATTTTATTGACAGGTTTGACTCGGGAATTTTTACAGCGGATTTTGATGATGAATATATGACCCAGTCGGAATTCTTAAGGCTTCTGAAAGAGGGAAGTTACACATCGTCTTCCGGGGGAGTGAAGATCAGTACCCAGGATGGCAGCGGTGAATATGTGGACTGCTGGAACTTCGGGAGAAGCTTAAAGGAACGGTACGCGCCGGAAGGAGAGTCAAACCTTCTGGAGGCAGTGAACAACTCTCCGCAGCTCAACGGAAAACTGTCGGAGATCTACAGCAGCCTGGCCTACGCGCTGAATGAGATTTATATTGACTACATTGATTATGAAAACGGCTGGGAATTCATTCAGGAAGGAAATACAAATCTGACATATCTGTACGTGGACGGCCGGACGAAAACCGTGGAGACGAACCATGAAGCGTATGGAAACTATGCAGATGCGGCGAAGAACATAGAGCAAATGATATCCGGCGATTCAGTCAAATATATGGTTGTATATCCGGACCTGGAAGACTTTGAGACAAATATGAAGCTTTCTGCGTCTGCCGTATGGGGAGATATCCGTGTAAATGAAGGGGAAGAAAATTCAGACAGCATTTTTGCCGTGGCGGTAGATACTTCGTATCCGATTCAGGACGGATTCTATGACGCCAGCATGAACTATACGGAAACGGTTCCTCAGCTGGCGGCAGATGTGGTGATTTTTATAATCAGCGGTCTGTGGTTTATTATTTCCGCAGTCTGGATCACCGTGACTGCCGGGCGGAGACCGGGAAGCGATGAAGTGCATCTGACGGGATTCGACCGCTGGAAGACAGAAGCTGCCGCGCTGACGGTGATTCTGGTGTGGTTTATTGTGAGCTACATTGTACTGGCGGTGTATGGAGGAGGATATCTGATTTCGAATTTAAACCAGATGTCGGATATGGTATCCTATTATGCCGGACAGTTTGCCGGATCGTCAGGATATTATCCTACGCTGTCGGCCAACGCGCTGAGAGTGTCAGAAGTTGTGTTTACCTTCTGCTATGCGCTCTTTTCGCTCATATGCTTTTTTGCCGGGTATACAAGTCTTGTCCGGAGAATCAAGGCGAAGACGCTCTGGAAGGGGAGTCTGGTCCGCGCAGTCATTTCACTTGGAAGAAAGGTCGTGCGGTCACGTTCCGTTACATTCCGGGCGGTTCTGATCTTCCTGGGATTCCTGTTTGTGCACTGGCTGGCGATCCTGGCGCGGAATATCCCGACGCTGCTGCTTGTGATAGTGGCGGACGGTGCAGCGGTATGGTATGTGTTAAGCGGGGCGCTGTCAAAAGCGAGGATCGAGAAAGGAATTGAAGAGATCGCGTCGGGCAATCTGGAATACAGGATTGACTTAAGCGGGCTGCGGGACGCAGATCTTGATATGGCGGAGAAGGTAAATGATATCGGAAGCGGATTGAACAGGGCGATTGACGAGGCCATGAAAAATGAGCGCTTGAAAACCGATCTGATCACGAACGTGTCCCATGATATCAAAACGCCGCTTACATCCATCATTAATTATGTGGATATCTTGAAACGTTCAGATATTACGGATGAGAAGATCCGGGGCTATCTTGACATTCTGGAGGCAAAGGCCCAGCGCCTGAAAACGCTGACAGAAGACGTGGTAGAAGCGTCCAAGGTCAGCAGCGGGAACATTACGCTGGAGTGCATGGACATGAATCTGGGTGAACTGATCCAGCAGACAGAGGGGGAGCTGGCAGAGAAGTTTGCGGCCAGAAATCTATCCCTTGTACTGACTATGCCTGAGGAACCGGCGGTAATCCATGCGGACGGCCGCAGGATGTGGAGGGTTCTGGAGAACATCTTCGGGAACGCGGCGAAATACGCCATGCCGGGCACCAGAGTCTACGCGGATCTGAACCTGACAGAAGAACAGGTGAAGTTCACGCTGAAAAACGTATCAGAACAGCAGCTCAACATATCAGCTGATGAGCTGACTGAGCGGTTTATCCGGGGAGATATCTCCAGGAGTACGGAAGGAAGCGGCTTGGGACTGTCCATCGCCAAGAGCTTGACCACTCTGCAGGGCGGGGAGTTTGAGCTTTATCTGGACGGGGATCTGTTTAAAGTGGAGATCCGGTTTAAGCGGGTGAAATAAAAAAAGATATGCGGCGTGAGGAAGGTTTTCTTCACGCTGCATATTTGCCATATTGATTTTATTCCGCCGCCAGACGGCTCAGTTCTTTCTTGTACTGTGCGTTCTCAGGCACGGAATACGTGAAGTCAAAAGAATAAAAATAATCCAGTGATGCGCGCTTGCATGTTTCAAGGTGAGCGCGCATTAACTGTTCTGTTCTTTCGATATCATCCTTGGCGAGCAGGCTGTCGAGAATCTGCAGATGTTCTTTTTTCGCGTTATGTATCTTCACCTGGTTCTGTTTACTTGCGATAACGATTCGCGTGTTGTCGTCAAAGACCTTGTGCATGATATCAATGATATACCGGTTTCCGCAGTGCTCAATAATAAAAAGATGCATGGCAGTGTCCAGGCGCAGGGAGTCTGCCAGAGAAAGGGAATCATCGTTTAAACGTCCTTTGAACATCCGGATTTCATCGTCATCCAGATAGGGGGCCGCAAGCCGGAGAGCTACAGGCTCCAGCTCTATTCTGGCCTGGAAGATTTGGAGCACATCTGTGATAGAAATATCTGTAACATAAATCCCTTTTTTCGGAAGTATCTTCAGATAACCGTCATTTTCCAGCCGGCTGATTGCCTCTCGGACGGGAGTGCGGCTGACATTATATTCCTGTGCAAGCTGAAGCTCATTTAAGAGAGTGCCCGGCGGATAGACACAGGTGATTAATTTTTCTTTTAATATACTGTATAAATAGTTCTTTTTGTCTTTTGAATTTGAATGCGAAGCCATAACAGTCCTTCCCCCTAATAGTATGAGATAAAAAAATGCTTTCATAAAACCACGTCATGTATACAACAAGCATATTATAGAGCCTTTTGATGTTTTTTTCAATATCAAAAATCGTTAGTTTAATAACAAACAAAAATTGAAAATCTGCAATAAAACAGTAAAAACTGTACAAAGTGCACAAAAAATCAGTGCCATTTTTAGATAAAATAATAATTGAATAACAAAAAAGATTGATATATACTTTTTGCATACAACAGAAAACAAAGATGTATACAAAAAAAGTAATGTATGCAGAGTGAAAGGAGTTTTTTATTATGGCAAGCAAAAAGACATTAAGACAAATCATGGAAGAATCAGACAAGTGTATTCTTGTTCCCTGCGTGTATGACTGTGCGTCTCAGAGAGCAGTGGAGATGTGTGGATTCCCGATCAGCCTGTTAAGCGGAGGAGAAGTTTCCATCAGCTTGAACGGAGTGATTGACTATGGTTTTACGAATCTGACAGATCTGGAAGGCGTGGTAGCAAGAGTTTCTCAGACAAGTTCTATTCCGCTGATTGCAGATATCGAAGATGGATTCGGCGGACCGCTGGCTGTTTATCGTTCTGCAAAGATCCTTTCCAGAGCAGGAGCGGCGGCACTGCAGCTGGAAGATTCCTGTGATATGGAAGAGTCCACTTCCATCCTTCCGAGAGAGAAATATCTGGCAAAGGTGAAGGCAGCAGTTGCGGCGCTGAAAGGAACGGATACACTTCTGATCGCGAGATCCAACGCAGATCCTTATGATCCGGAACAGATGAAAGAAGGCTGTGAGCGTCTGAAAGAAGCGATGGATCTGGGTGCTGATATGGCGATGATGGTTCTGATCACAGATTACGAGCACGCAAAACAGATGGCAGAGATGGTGCCGGGATGGAAGATTTTCGCAGATGTGCGCGCTGACAACGGTGTGCCGAATGTGACAATGGAACAGCTGACAGACCTTGGATTTAAGCTTTGCTCCACTCACTTTACTATGAAGGCTGCTATGGAGGGAATGCTCGAGCACGGCAAGGAGAACTTCAAGAATCAGAGTGTGGCATACACATTTACCCATGCATCGGGAACAGGCCAGCCTGATTTCAGCGCAAGCCCGATGTTCGCACCGCAGGATTATCTGGAGCTGGAGAACCGCTTCACAGGTCAGGATAAAGAGTATACAATTGTAGGCCATCACGTAGATGACTACCCGGAAGGATTTAAGGTAGTCGATATTGAAGAGAGGCTGTAAATAAAGGAATACAAAACCGGGTGTTCATAAAGAAAACCCCAGTGAAGATTACATAGTAATCAGCAAGGCGCCGCCGGGCAGAAAGAGAACCGGCATGCCCGGCGGCGCCGCGGAAGGGAACAGGACGCCCGAAGCAGATAAGAGGAGGAAATTACATATGGATATGCTGGCTATTATATTGGGACTCGTGATACTGCTTGTCCTGACATTGAAGAAGATTCCTGTCACGGTAGCAGCGTTGATCTCAATCATATTCATTGCACTTCTCAGCGGAATGAATGTACTGACTACGGTGACGGAGGACTATATGGGCGGTCTCGCATCGTTTGTACAGTCATCCTGGCTGATGCTTCTGCTGGGAGCGATCCTGTCAAAGCTGATGGATATGACAGGAGCGGCCAGATCTCTGGCAACTGTGATTATCAATAAACTGGGCGAGGCAAGAGCGATACCGGCGATCATTCTGGCCGGAGCGCTTCTGACATACGGGGGCGTGTCGTCAATGGTAGCGTGCTTTGCACTCTATCCTATCGCACTGGCGATCTTC
Source organism: uncultured Mediterraneibacter sp. (assembly GCA_944384505.1). GTDB lineage: Bacteria > Bacillota > Clostridia > Lachnospirales > Lachnospiraceae > Mediterraneibacter. The sequence goes on along the minus strand of CALWTQ010000049.1, from coordinate 2,386 downwards.
CGGAAGGCAAATCTTCCAAGATACCTGATTCCGGCTTCCATCGGAGCGGGAATCTTTACATGGGTCACGATGCTTCCGGGCAACCCGTCGATCCAGAATATTATCCCGACGACATTCCTGCCGACAACACCGATGGCGGCTCCGGTAGTCGGAATTATAGCAGCTGTTGTGACATTTATTCTCCAGGTGCTTTACTTTGGCCATGAGATTAAGAAGGCGCGGAAAAACAGCATCGGATTCCAGGCAGACGCGGATACCAACCGCGTGCTGGCAGAAGCGGATAAATTGGAAGCAGAAGGAAAAGTTCCCAATCCGATTCTTTCTGTTCTCCCGATCATCGCTATCGCTGTTGTTTTGAATGTATTTAATACGGATATTACTGTCGCTCTTTTAAGTGGTATCGTACTTTGCGCGCTGCTATTTATAAAAAATCTGAAAGGCAAAGAGATCCTTCAGCCGATGTCGGAAGTTATCAACAGCGCGGCGTCTACTACGATTACCGCCTCAGCGATTGTGGGAATCGGAAGCGTGGTAAAAGTTGCGCCGGGATTTGAGAAGATCGTTGACTTTATCCTGAACTTTACACAGTCAGGCGGAAACCCGCTGTTGATCTTCGGTATCGCGACGACGCTTCTCTGCGGTCTGAATGCGTCCGGTATGGGCGGTCTCTCAACGACACTGTCCGCACTGGGAGAGACATTCATCAACATGGGAGTAAATCCGGAGATCCTGCACAGAGTCGGGGTTATCGCTTCCACAGGACTCGACAGCCTTCCGCACAGCGGCGGTATCGTGGCGGTTCTGGCGATTTCAGGAATCTCATACAAGGACGGATATAAGCATCTGTTCGCAACTACAGTTGTGATTACTCTGATTGCAATGTTTGTATCTATTATAATTGGAAATATTATGTATCCTATTGTCGGATAGAAACGGAGGTAATCCAAAATGAATTTAAGTATACTGAATAAAAAGCCGGTGCCTTCTTTTAAAGAGCTTGTTGCGAAGGAACAGATTTTCGCACCATGTATCTGGGACTGCAGAACCGCGAGAGCGGCGGAACTTGCAGGATTTAAAGCGGCGCTTTTGAGCGGAGGCCAGCTCGCGGAGAGCGTAGTGGGACTCCCGGATATCGGTATGATCACGGCGGACGATCTGGTACAGAGTACAGAGAGAATATGCAGCTATTCTTCTCTTCCTATTATAATAGACGCTGATGACGGCTTTGGAGAAACTCCTCTTACCACTTACCGTCTGATCCGCCGACTGATCAGCGCCGGAGCAAAAGGATGTACCCTGGACGATACAACAGGGATCCGGGGATGGAACCGCTGGGGAGCTGCCATGATGAAAGGCTACAAAGAGGGGGATATTGATCATGCGGTAATCGGAAGAGAAGAGTGGCTGGCAAAGGTAGCCGCCGCGCTTGCCGCTGCGAAAGGGACGGATTTCCTTGTGATTGCCCGCACAGAATGTAAATTGAAATACGGTCTGGATGAGGCGATTACCCGATGCAAAGACGCTGTTGCCATGGCAGAAGACATGGGCGTGGATATCATGACTCTGATCATCGGACTTAAGACAATCGATGAAGCAAAACGCGTGGGAGCAGAGGTAAAAGGCTGGAAGATGTGGCCGGATGTAATGTCAAAAGACGGGAAGCCGGATGTATACTTAAGTGATATTGAGCCTTATGGATTCAATTTTATTACCTGCCATTATACGGAAAAAGCATCCATGTATGGGATCTATGATTACTCAAAGCGTGTAGTGGCAGATAGAAATACCGTATATGCAGATGAGCATGATATGGGCGGGATGACGCTTGAAGAGCGTAATCAGTGGATCGATATGGGATTGAACTGCTGGCTTGATATGGAGGATGACTTCAACGAAGAAGCGGCGAAGTTCAATAAAGAATAACAGAATAAGAAGGACAGCAAAATGATTCGAAGAAAAGAAAATATTACTTTTGAAAAAAAGCCGGCTCCGTTTAACGGAACTGGGGAAATCAAAGTGAGGAATCTCCTCACCGGAGAAGATGAGATGTATAAGACGGGACGGGTGTTTGCCCACACTACAGTGTATCCCGGAAGCGCAATCGGCTATCATGTACATCAGAACGAATCCGAGACATACTACATCATGAGCGGAGCAGGAAAATATAACGATAACGGGAATGTGACAGACGTTCATCCCGGAGACGTATTCTTCTGCGGAACAGGCGAAGGACATGCAATCGAAGCGGTGGGGGAACCCATAGAAATGATTGCGCTGATTCTCTATGACAAAAGATAACAGCTATTTAGCGCACTAACGATTCCTGTGACTCACGTCCGGAAGCGGAGCGGATGGTTTGCGATACGTATTCTGTGAAAGGGGACAG
>CALWTQ010000048.1 GCA_944384505.1 uncultured Mediterraneibacter sp. | reverse complement strand
CGCAGCCGCAACCTCAAGTTTCCCTAATCCCCTTCCGAAGGCGCCCGTCGCCATCCTCCATCCCCGCAGAATTTTTCTCGAAATAGGGCTGTTTTCTGGGGTTTTCAAGACGGAAGCCAGTGAATATATAGCTTCCAGAAGTACGGCGCGGCCAGAAGACTTTCGCAATGGAAAGCCTACAAGCCGCGCCAAACTGCACTTTACAGCTCTGTTTAGGGCAGTGACACTTCCGTCTGGGAATGCGCAGGAAGCGGAGCAGACGGCTTGAGTATACTTTCTGGGGAAGGGGACAGCCGGGAGATGTGACTTTGGAGGAATCCGCTGAAAATCTTGAAGGGCAAAGAGATGTTGTTAAGCAGCGCGCAGGGATTGTCTGAGCGCAGCGAGTTGCCCGGAGCGCCGCTTTGCCCTTAAACATCTCTTCGGCCTGTTAGATTTTCCGGATTCTGGAACGGAACATCGCACGGCTGTCCCCTTTCACAGAATACGTATCGCAAACCATCCGCTCCGCTTCCGGACGTGAGTCACAGGATATGTTAGTGCACTAAATAACTGTCAAAACTCTTTTCGATCCATTATATGTCTGCTGCACGCATAAGACACCCCAACTGCCACTGCTGTAATCAGTGCGGCAAGAACTAAAAAGCCTGTATTACCGAGCCTGTTTAAAAAGTTGATCCCGCTTTTTACAATAAAGTCGGGCAGATATTCTGCAAGCTGAATTCCTCCGAATATGAGAATACAGCACACAACAACCATGATCAGATTTACATACCGCGCTTTTTCTGCTTCAAATTTCAACCTGATTGGCAGGATGACGCTGACAAAGATCCATGCTATAAGAATATAAACTGTACATTCCCCCACCCATTCCAATGGATCCGACAGCCTGTTCTCTGCGAGCATCAATACTGTCCCGATCACTAATCCGATCAGCCACGCCGCGCATGTTGAAATAAATCCAAACATGTACTTTTCTCTCACATAACCTTTCCTGGTGACCGGAAGCGTCATAAGAAACAGATAACAATTATCGTATTCGTCATAGCTGACGGTAGACACTGTAAAAAATGAAAATATAATTGTAATATAAGATACTACAAAAGATGGATTTGACATACCTGCAATGCTCAATATCATGGCCATTACAATCAGCATTAGAAATAGTATTTTCCCCTGATTCAACAGCAGTCTCATATCCTTAATCAGCATTCCTTTCATAGCTCTTTCCCTCCGCTTATCATTGTGATCACTTCATCCAGGCTGCCCTTTTCGACTACCATTTCCGGATAGTTTTCCATATAATACTGTCTCTGGTCTGTCAGGCAGGCATATCCGAACATCTCTTTTTTCCCTCTGAGAATATGCTCCTTATCCAGGGCAGCGAACTGCTTTTCGTCCGCCTTGATCAGTCCATATTCGTTCAGAAGCGCGTCCATTTCCTCATGCAGGACAATCTGCCCCTCATGAATCATATAAATGTCATCGCAGAGGCCTTCCAGGTCTGACGAAATGTGAGAACTTATCAAAATACTTCTGTTCTCATCCTCCTCCATTGTTTCCCTGAGCAGATCCAGCACTTCATTTCTCGTCATCACGTCGAGTCCTGTTGTGGGTTCATCCATCAAAAGAAAGGACGCACCGTGGGTAACAGCCACCAAAACTTTCAGCTTCGCCTTCATACCTGTGGAAAATTCTTTGATATACTTATTCAGGGGAAGCTTCAATTTATCGCACAACGTCTGGAAACGCTCCCGGTCAAAGGCCGGGTACAAAGCTGTCAAAACAGGAATAATGTCCTTTATCTTCAGATAACCGCTAAACCCGGATTCCGCCAGGGCTGCTCCGATCTTCTCTTTTTCTTTTTCCGAGAGCTCAGACGGAGCCTTCCCAAACAGAGAGATTTTCCCTCCATCACTTGAAATCAGCCCCATTACAGATTTGAACAATGTTGTCTTACCTGCGCCGTTCTCGCCAACCAGGCCGGTGATCTGTCCCGGCTCCACTTTCAATGTACAGTTCAGTGTAAAATCTCCATAATTTTTAACCAAACCGTTTACTTTCAGCATCTTCTAGTCCTCCATGATCAATTCAAATATCTCCCGGATCTCTGCATCCGTAAGGCCGCATCTGCGCCCCTTCTCCACTGCCTTTTCCATATCAGCCTCTACTTCACGCTTCTGCTCCTCCAGCATACGTTCCGGATTCGCTGCCGCCACATAAGTTCCTTTGCCATGGACAGTCACCGTGAAGCCTTCCTGCTCAAGATTGTCATAGGCTTTCTTGACTGTCAGGGCGCTGATGCGCAGTTCCTTTGCAAGAGTACGGACAGAGGGGAGTATGTCATTTTCTTTCAGGTCGCCGGCTGTAATCTGAGCCTTGATCTGATCCATAAGCTGTTCATAGATCGGTACCATCGATGAACTGTTGATTATAATCTTCATAATTGTCCTCCTCTTGATAAACAGTATATAACAGTGCATAACTGTTGTCAACTGTTATATACTGTTTATTTGAAAAAAGTAATGATTCGGCGCGCGCCAGTTGCAAAACCGCACTATGTGCCAGTTGTAAAGACCGCCGCTATTTTACTCATATAAAAAACTGTCCCTGATTTTAATTTCAAGGACAGCCTTTTTTAATATTGATTTACATCTTCCCCGTCTCTTACCATCATTTTCAGACGCTCATATTCTTCCTGGAGCATCTTCTTTCCGGTTTCTGTGATAATATAGGATTTCCGCCGTCCTTCCTGCGCAGTACGGCGGATAATCCCGTTATCCTCGAACTTCGAAAGCATAGCATACAATGTTCCCGGTCCGACTTTTACACGGCCTTTCGATATATAGCGCACCTTCTCCATAACATCGACTCCGCAGCACTCCTCTGTCAAGGCAAGGAGGATATAGTACATAGGTTCTGTCAAAGTCTGAAACTGTTCTCTCGCCACTTAAATCACCTCACAGCTCCAGTTTTTCCCGGACAATAGCAATCTGGTCTTCTCCCGGCATTTCGCCTGAGCTAAAAATCAGTATCGCATCCCTATATCTTAGATACAGCGTTTCCTGATACAAAAGGTCAGTTCTGGCATCCTCAGCGCCCCACCGGGCGGCTGTCTCTGCTGATCCTTCCGTCCGCTCTCCCTGTGCCTCCGTATCCCATACTTTTTCAAGCACCCACGGAAAACCAGAGCGGTACACAGTATAGCTCAGACTGTCTTCCGGCTCCGGCTCTCCGGGATCGCCGTAATTTACAGCTCCGTACAGTCTGCTCCCAAATATGGTTTCATTACTTTCATAAGCCGTATAAACAATCTGTCCTTCCACCTGTCTGTAATCCATCTGTGTAAGCGGAAGTCTCAGCAAATCATCCGCCGGATTGGCATAATATCCTACCGGCCCGGCAATCGACAGAATTACGGCCAGTGGAACCAACACCAGAACACAGCCGATCGCAATCGCCCAGCTTCCGCCTCGCAGGGGCCTGAAATGTCCCTGCAGTCCTCCCACAGTAACCAATATTCCCACGGCGAGCAGGCACGCCAGCCCAGCAATAAAAGCATCTCCCCGTGCCACGGAGTAAGCCAGCCCTGCAAAGGTAAACACAAGAAGTCCATACCAGGCGAAACGGCTCTTTGTTCTTCCATACCGGATGCTGCCGCCCTCTCTGACGTGCCGGCGCATACGTGCGGCCCAGACCGCAAATGCCAGACACTGAAACATACGGAGAAGCAGGAGCGCTGTTATATCAACCATCATAAAGAGCATCACCGGAGAAAAGATCCATCCTGTAAAGTTTCCTCCCAGCATCTGAAGCCAGTCCGATCCGGCAATGAAAGCCACTCCCAGAACAGTCCAAAGGAGCTGCCACATTTCCGCTCTGCACACATTGCGGAACCGCTCTTCCTCTGTGACAATCGGAACCGCGTCTTCCCGTTCCTTTCGGAAGATGCAGTATCTCTTTTTCCCGTCAATCAGCTTCCAGCCCGCCGCACCACAGTATTCCGCAAATTCTTCCGCATCCTCTCTCAGCCTCTCATCCATCTCCGAGCCTTTGGTAAACACTTCCACATAATAAGTAATGTCCGCCGGCTCCCCCTTCTCAAATATAAGCCGTGATTTCCACTCCGCAAAGTGCCATCCCTGCAGGGACATATCATGCAGATACTCCGCAAAGGCGTCGCACTCTATATAGCGGTAAATACGCCAGACCCCTTTTCTTTCCCGGGCAACCCCTTCCCGGCTCACTTCCATTGACATATTGTCCGACATACGTCAGTCCTCCTTTCCGTTGCTGTACAATGCCAGCCGGAGCCGGCACAGATTCCGCAGCAGGAAACATAAATAAATCCCAAACCATATCCGGCTCTTTTATCGAGTATCGATATTTCCACCCTCATTATATTATCGATACTCGATATTGTCAAGGATGAAGTACAGCTATAAAGTTCACTAACGTCCGGATGTGAAACGTCCGAAAACAGTTCCTTTGCCAAGACGTATTCTGCGGGGATGGGACTGTTTTCTGGGCTTTTCAAGCCGGAGGCCAGTGAATATATAGCTGCCTCAAGAAGCAGGCGCGGCCGGAAGACTTTCGCAGCTGAAAGTCCATAAGCCGCGCCAATTCGTGCTTTACAGCCTGTTTAGGGCAATAACACTTCCGTCTGGAAATGCGCAGGAAGCGGAGCGGACGGTTTGAGTAAACTTTCTGGGGAAGGAGACAGCCGGAAGATGTGACTTTGGAAGAATCCGCTGAAAATCTTGAGGGCGGAGAGATGTTGTTAAGCGGCGCGCAGGGATTGTCTGAGCAGAGCGAGTTGCCCGGAGCGCCGCTTTGCCTTTAAACATCTCTTCGGCCTGTTAGATTTTCCGGATTCTGGAACGGAACGTCTTACGGCTGTCTCCTTTCACAGAATACGTATCGCAATACATCCGCTCCGCTTCCGGACGTGAGCCGCAGGAAATGTTAGTGCGCTAAATAGCTGAGTTGCTTCATCGTCTCGGTAAATTCTTTCATTTCTTTGTCGATTAAAACTGGTCTTCCATCTTTTTTAAGGAAGCAATGTGTCGTTGTCCCGTACGCGCTCAGTTCGCCTCCCTCGGACATGTTGTAAATATCATACCGAAGTGTAAACTTCACCCGTCCGAATTCCTGAACGCTTACAACAACCTTTACTTCGTCATCAAATTTCACGCTCTTCTTATACTCGCATTCCGCGTGGAGAACCGGGCTGATGTATCCCATCTCCTCAAATCTTCGGTACGGGTAGCCCAGCTGATTTAATATATCCACCCGCGCTTCTTCCATCCAGCGGATATAATTCGAGTGATGAATCACACCCATCTGGTCTGTTTCGTAATATTTTGCAGTTTTAACATATGGTTCCATCTCTTTTGGCCTCCTTATCTTTTTTCGCCATCTCCGAATGCCGGAACGTAAAGATTCCGGCATCCGTTCTATATAACACTTACCGCGTCCGCCACTGTCTTTACGCCGACCAGCCGTATTCCTTTGATTCCTTTTACCATCTTAAGGCACACTTCCGGAAGGATGCAGGTCTCAAATCCCAGTTTCTTCGCCTCGGCCACTCTCTGCTCCGGCATATTGACCGCCCGTACTTCGCCGCTTAATCCTACTTCTCCAAATACAATCGTCTTCTCATCCACAGGGCGGTTCCTGTAACTGGACACTAACGCCATCACGATCCCAAGGTCAATGGCCGGTTCGTTCATCTTAATCCCGCCGGCGATATTGACGTATGCGTCTGAATTTCCCAGCGCCATGCCGAGCCGTTTCTCCAGGACGGCCATCAGAAGGTTCACCCGGTTGTAGTCTGTTCCTGCCGCAGTTCTCCGGGGCATTCCGAAATTACTGTGACAGACCAGAGCCTGAATTTCGATCAGGATCGGCCTCGTCCCTTCCATTGAGCAGGCCACCACTGAACCGGAAGCCTGTTCGGGCCGGCCGCTCAGCATATATTCTGACGGATTTTCCACCTCTTCAAGTCCGGTCTGACGCATCTCAAAGACGCCGATCTCATTGGTAGAGCCAAAACGGTTCTTCACTGCACGCAGGATCCGATAAGACGCATGACGATCACCTTCAAAATACAGCACTGTATCTACCATATGCTCCAGCACTCTCGGCCCAGCCACAGTCCCTTCTTTTGTCACATGGCCAACAATGAAAATCGGAATGCACAATCCTTTGGCAAGCTGCATGAACACATTGGTGGACTCTCTGACCTGGGATACACTCCCCGGTGCAGAGGACACCTCTTCGCTGTACATGGTCTGAATAGAATCAATCACCACCAGCTCCGGCCGTTCTTTCTCAATCACGCCCCGGATAATCTCCAGATTCGTCTCGCACAGAAGGAACAGCTGCGACGCAAACGCGCCCATCCGGTTTGCCCTGAGCTTGATCTGCGCCTGGGACTCCTCCCCGGATATGTAGAGCACCTTCTTTGCATCAGCCAGTCTCTGGCATACCTGCAAAAGAAGCGTGGACTTCCCGATTCCCGGGTCGCCGCCCACAAGCACAAGGGATCCCGGAACAATTCCGCCGCCAAGCACACGGTCAAGCTCCTGTATCCCCGTATTAACCCTGGCGTCGTCATCCGCAGTCACCTCGTTAAGCGGAACAATCCGGGCCTCTCTTACAGACGCCCGGACAGACCGGGCAGCGGCAGTTGTCCCTTTTGTCACCCCGCTGTCAATCTTCTCTTCAACAAACGTATTCCACTCCTTGCACATAGGGCACTGTCCCAGCCATTTTGACTCCTCGTGCCCGCAGTTCTGACAGAAATAAACGCTTTTCTTTCCCTTTGCCATACCCTGTCCTCTCCCGAAATTTCTTTTTCCTATTCCCTGCGATAAGCCCGTGCGAGCACGGCAGCCGCTTGATCCCCGCTCAGCTCGCGGCTCAGCCGCTCGCTGTCCGTTGCCCGTCAAATGTCTGCCCGTGCGAGCACGGCAGCCGCTTGATCCCCGTCCAGCTCGCGGCTCAGCCGCTCGCTGTCCGTTGCCCGTCAAATGTCTGCCCGTGCGAGCACGGCAGCCGCTTGACGGGCTTATCGCGCAAAAAGCAGGGTGGATACCGCATCCACCCCGCCGTGTTCCCGGCCGCTTCCGCCGGTTTTATAGTAAGAGTTCTGCCCGCGCCATTCGGAAAAACGCACAGCGTGCTTACTGCTGCTGCGCCGTTGTTTCCTCATATACTGGCGCTTCGCTTCATCAGCACTGTACGACTCTGATCTGTGCGCTCTGCTCCGCGCCGAGTTCCACACTGACACTGAGCTTCCCGCTTAAGTTCGTACTCATCTTTCCTGCAGAAGCTCCATTAATGAATACCTCATACTCGCTCTCCGGTTCAAGTTCAAGGGTAAACTGTACGTCCCCTTCTGCTGAAACGGTAAATGTCACTTCCGCGTCTGTTTCTTTGAAGTTCTCCACTGCGCTTCCCGGAACGGATTCATAGACAAACATCCCGTTTTTCTCAAGCTTCGTAATCTCTGAAAAGGTCTTTACCTTGTAGATATCACCCTCAAACTCGTAATTGTCTTTCTTTGTCTTTGCCGCGAGTGTGTAATCCCCGAAACTGAGAGTACCGTCATTTTCTGCACGCAATAACTCCTTCACTGCTGCCATCTCTTTTTTCCTCCTAAGTATTTCAGAACCGCTTCCTCTATACCGTCATCAGAAGACGCGGTTTTCTGCTACGGCTATTATAATATAAAACCTGCCTTTTTTCTAGCGAAACCTTTGTAAACTGTTTTACTCATTCACAAAAAATCTGATCTCCTTCTTTGACGCGCCTGCTTCCACAGTATCTCCTGCCTTTACTTCGCCGTTTAAGATCGCTTCCGCCAGCTTATCCTCCAGCTCAGTCTGAAGCGCTCTCCGCAGGGGCCTTGCACCGTATTTTGCATCCGTCCCCTTCTCACCGATCAGGCTTTTCGCTGATTCTCTCAAACTCAGCCGGATATTCATCTGATCTGCAAGCCGCTTTGTAAACTCATGGCACATCAGGGTCACAATCTTCTTCATATGACTCTTATCCAGAGCGTGGAATACAATGATCTCGTCTATACGGTTCAAGAACTCCGGACGGAATATCAGTTTTACTTCATCCATCACATTCTGCTTCATCCGCTTATAATCTCCCGATGGATCTTCCTTTGCCGCAAATCCCAGTTTCTTCGGATCCACGATCGCCTTAGCCCCTGCGTTCGAAGTCATGATAATAACTGTATTCGAGAAGTCTACCTTCCGACCCTGAGAATCTGTAATATGGCCGTCGTCCAGCACCTGCAGAAGAATATTGAACACGTCCGGATGCGCCTTCTCAATCTCATCAAAGAGCACAACGGAATACGGATGCGTTCTTACCTGGTCGCTGAGCTGGCCGCCCTCTTCGTGCCCTACATATCCCGGCGGGGATCCGATCATCTTCGAAACAGAATGCTTCTCCATATATTCCGACATATCCACCCGGATCATGGCCTCCTCGCTTCCGAAAAGCGCTTCTGCCAGAGCTTTGGAAAGTTCTGTCTTCCCGACTCCGGTCGGTCCCAGAAACAGGAATGAGCCGATGGGCCTTTTCGGGTCTTTTAGTCCCACCCGGCCGCGTTTCACAGCTCTGGCCACAGCGCTAACCGCTTCTTCCTGCCCGATCACGCGTTTGTGGAGAACGGACTCTAATTTCTTTAACCGCTCCGTGTCACTTTCTCCAAGCTTCTGCACTGGGACTTTCGTCCACGCTGACACAACCTCTGCAATATCATCCTCTGTCACAGCTGGATTAGCGGACGCGGTTTTCTTCTGAAACCTCTTCTTTACACCTTCCAGTTTCTCCTTTGCCGCCTCCTGCTCCTTCTGGATCAGGGAAGCTTCATTAAAGTCCCCTCTCCGAATGCTCTCTTCTTTCCGGCGTGCCAGTTCTTTCACCGACTCCTCCAGGGCGGTCAGATTATCCGGAACTTTATAACCTCTCAGGCTCACTTTTGAGCACGCCTCATCCAGCACGTCAATGGCCTTATCCGGCAGGTTTCTGTCTGTAATATATCTCTGCGACATATGCACGGCCGCTTCCAGAGCCTTATCCGTTACCTGTACCTTATGATGTGCTTCATACTTCTCTTTCAACCCTTCCAGAATCGCCATGCACTGCTCCTTTGTCGGCTCCTCCACGGACACCGGCTGGAAACGCCGCTCAAGAGCTGCATCTTTCTCAATATATTTCCGGTATTCTGCAATAGTTGTAGCCCCGATCAGCTGCAGTTCCCCTCTCGCAAGCGAAGGTTTCAGGATACTGGACGCGTCGATGGCACCCTCAGCGCCGCCCGCTCCGATCATCGTATGGATTTCATCCAGGAAAAGGATGACATTTCCACTGGCCTCTACTTCTGAAATCAGGCCTTTCATACGCTCCTCGAATTCTCCCCTGTACTTTGATCCGGCGATCATCCCCGGAAGATCCAGGGTATAGATTCGTTTTCCCTTCATCTTTTCCGGAACCACGCCCGCTGCGATCCGCTGGGCGAGCCCTTCCACAACCGCGGTCTTCCCCACTCCCGGCTCTCCTACCAGACAGGGATTGTTCTTTGTCCGTCTGCTCAGAATCTGCATGAGACGATGCATCTCTTCCTCCCGTCCCACTACAGGATCCAGTCTGCCCTCCATAGCCCGGGCAGTCATGTCCGTGCAGAATTGCTCCATCATGGAACCTGCTCCTCTCGGATCATCCTGCACCATCTCCTGATACTCCTTCGCATCCATTCCGACCGCGCTCATAATATCCTGAAATATTTTCTGAAGATTAATATTCAGGGTAATAAGAATCCGCGCTGCCACACAGTCCGTATCCCGTATAATGGATAAAAGCAGGTGCTCTGACCCTGCCTTTGCCGTGCGCAGCCTGTGCGCTTCTTTCACGCTGTTCTCAAGAATATGACGGAGTCTGGGGCTTTCTTCAGGCTTTCTTCCCTCGTAAACATTTTCCCGGGGTGAGATCAGCTCATCCATAAGCTGAAGGACTTTCTCCTCCTCCACACCGTTCTGAGCAAGGATCTGTCCCGCCACGCCGGAGTACTCCGTCTGCAGCCCGAGCAGGAGATGCTCCGTCCCAATATAGGGGTGGTTCATCTCCCGCGCTTTCTTTGAAGCGTATTTTATGGCGTTTTCCGCCTGTTCCGTATACGATATCCGCATAAAATCCTCCTAGCTATTCCTCTCGGTCCATATATCTGCTGTATTCATCAAAGATCTCGTCTACCAGATCATGAACCTCTCTGCGGGAAATATTCTTGCAGCATCCGCGGGCAAGCACCATCCGGAGCTCCCGTCTCATCTCCTCCATCTGCCGCATCTTATCAACATCAAGGGCGATCACCGCGCCCCGTCTCTTGTCCAGGCTGATATATCCCTCCTGCCTGAGCACACTGTACGCCTTGTTCACCGTATGCATGTTCACGCCGATCGTATTCGCCAGCTGGCGCACAGACGGCAGAGAATCTCCCTCGTGGATCACAGAAGTAGCAATCCCGAGAATAATCTGATTGCATAACTGAACATATATCGCCTCATCACTGTCAAAATCAACTTCTATCAGCATGATCCTCATCCTTTCCGCAGAGTGTTATACAAATAATAGCACAGCATATGCTGCCTGACAAGACGAAAAATTGGATTCCGGCTATAATTGCGCTAAATAGCTGTCAGCTGGTTTTGGGAACTGCATCTCGATCCGTGTCCCCCGCCCGGGTTCGCTCTCCACGCTTACTTTTGCTCCATGCAGCAGTGCCCCGTGTTTTACGATGGACAGCCCCAGCCCAGTGCCGCCGCGCTCTTTGGAGTGGCTTTTATCCACACGGTAAAACCGCTCGAAGATGCGCTCCTGATGTTCTTCCGGAATCCCGATCCCGGTGTCGGCAACGCTGACTTTGGCTCCCTGCAATGTGCTGCCGGCCCAGATTGTTACGCGTCCGCCGTCATTATTATACTTGATTGCATTTTCGCATACATTGTAGATCATCTCATCCAGAATCTGGCGGATGCCAAAGCATTTCACCGGCTCCCCGCTCAATTCCATGTGAATATTTTTCTGTGAGGCCTGGGGCGCGAGTCTGCTTACAATCTCCCTGGTCAGCTCGTAGAGATCTACGTCCTCCTTCTCCAGTTCCACAGACTCTTCATCCAGTTTCGACAGCTTGATGATATCCTCCACCAGAGTAATCAGTCTGCGCGCCTCCTTATAGATGCGCTCTGAAAAGAGGGGGATATCCTGAGGCCGCACCATTCCATTCTTCATGATCTCCGCATATCCGGAGATTGAGGTAAGAGGCGTTTTCAGCTCATGGGAAACATTTGCCGAGAATTCCTTCCGCATATTAGAGACGGCTTCTTTTTCCTTATTCTGCCGCTCCATGGCCTCAAGAAGAGGTGTCAGCTCTGTATATACTTCATTGTCCAGAGGATGCTCCAGGTCCAGTTCATTGACTGGTTTGATCAGACGTTTTGTCTGCCATTTTGCAAGGAGGAAGGCCAGAATCATCATTAAGATTCCCAGCCCGCCGATTACCGGTATTACGTCAATTGCGGTACTTACCAGGCTGTCCATGGCTCTCGACACCCTCAGCACGGTTCCATCGTCCAGAAGGAGCGCGTAATAATACATGTCCTGCTGCACTGTGGCAGACCTTCGGATATCTTCTCCTTCCCCGTCTGCAAGAGCTTCCCGCACTTCCTTTCTCTTACTGTGATTTCCCAGAGTGCTTTCATCCCTTCTGGAGTCATATAGCACATTTCCATCTCCGCCTATTCTTGTAACCCTTGTCTGTACATCTACTTCATCCATCTCCTTGAGATACTCCGGACCGGATATGTTAATTGCGGTACAGATATATTTTGCTTCCTGCTGAACCTCACTCTGGAGAAGGGAGATATTACGATTATATAGTATCACGGACAAAATAACATAGAAAAGCACGAGGGTCACCGCGAGGATGGCCATCATGCTTTTCTGTATTTTCCACATCATGCTTTTGGGGCTTGTTTTCCTGTTTTTCTGAATCACATCATTCATATTGATTTTCCATTACTTTCCGGCCGGGGCCGATATTTCGCCGCAGTCCCGCCGTCAGACGCGGCCGGGCTGTTACGATTTTCCATCATAAGGTGCTGAATTATGGCTGTCAGCAGCTCTACGCAGCTCCGCCGACTCTGTAGCCGACTCCGCGGACTGTCTGAATGATCTCTCCTTTCTCACCCAGCTTCTGGCGCAGGGTGCGGATATGAACATCCACGGTTCTCGTCTCGCCGTCGAAATCATATCCCCATATTTCTGTGAGCAGCTGGTCTCTCGTAAGGACAATGCCCTGATTGCGCATCAGCTTTTCCAGCAGTTCGAATTCTTTCAGTGTAAGAGAGACTGCCTTCCCGTCCACGGTGACCTCATGCTTTTTCACATCCACATGTACGCCGGACGTCTCCATATCCATTCGGTCTTCCACTTTGCCGCTCCGCCTTAAGACTGCTTTTATTCTGGAGACAAGTTCCATCATGCCAAAAGGTTTTGTCACATAGTCGTCCGCGCCGGAATCGAGTCCCACGACCTTATCGTACTCTGAGCCCTTTGCGGTTACCATGATTACCGGAATGCCTTTTGTTTTTGAGGAGGATTTCAGTTTCTTCAGCAGCTCCAGACCGTCGTCGCCCGGGAGCATAATATCAAGCAGAATCAGCTCCGGCGTGTCAAACGCCAGAGCCTCCATAAAAGCAGAACCGTCTGCAAACCCTCTGGCTTTAAGCCCGGTCGTCTCCAACGTATATATCACAAGTTCCCGGATGTTGTCATCATCTTCCACGCAATATATCATTTGCAGTTCTCCTTTATCTTTTTTATTCCTTACCTTTCATGAATAACGGCGCTGTCTTTATGTACGCCGGTAATAGAGAATTCCACCCACTCCGCGATATTCGTCGCGTGGTCTCCGATACGCTCCAGATACTTTGTCACCATGATCAGGTCGAAGATCTTCTTTCCGTTCTCGCCTTTTTCCTCTTTGATAAAATCGATCATCTCATCGCGGACTTCGTCAAAGTACTGGTCAATCTCATCATCCGCTTTCATAACGTCTTTGGCGAGTTCCAGGTCTCTGTTCACATACGCCGTCACACTGTTGCGGACCATCTTGCTGACCTCGGACGCCATTGTGCCGATGACATGGATCTCATCTGTAGCCACAACTCCTTTTGATGAAATAATAATCTCCGCGATATCGGACGTCTGGTCTCCAATCCGCTCCATATCCGTAATCATCTTAAGAGCCGCAGAAATCCTTCTTAAATCTTTCGCAACCGGCTGCTGCTGGAGAAGAAGCTTCAGGCAGAGTCTCTCAATATCTTTTTCAAGCTGGTCAATCTCTTCATCTTCCGCAATAATAATCTTCGCCTGCTCAATGCTTCCGTCTTTCAACGCCTGTGTCGCTTTCGCAATCGCAGTCTCGCAGAGTTCTCCCATCTGTGTAAGCAGTTCCTCAAGACGATGCAGCTGTTCATCAAATTTATTACGCATAATTTAGCCAAACCTCCCTGTAATATAATCTTCTGTTCTCTTATCTGACGGTATAGAAAATAGTTTTTCTGTATCGTTGTACTCAACGACCTCTCCCAGCAGGAAGAAAGCTGTATTGTCAGACACACGGACCGCCTGCTGCATATTATGCGTTACCATAACGATAGTATAATCTTTTTTCAGTTCCATCGCAAGATCTTCAATCTTGGATGTGGAGATGGGGTCGAGAGCGGATGTAGGCTCATCCATCAGGAGCACTTCCGGCTCCACTGCAAGAGCCCTTGCGATGCAGAGCCTCTGCTGCTGTCCTCCTGACATGCCCAGAGCGCTCGTTTTCAGACGGTCCTTGCACTCATCCCATATTGCCGCATTTCGCAAGGATTTTTCTACGATATCATCGAGCTTTGCCTTGGAGCGGATCCCGTGTGTCCTCGGTCCGTATGCAATGTTATCATAGATGCTCATTGGGAACGGATTCGGTTTCTGGAATACCATTCCCACACGTTTTCTTAACATATTTACATCCATTCCTCTGAAAATATTCTGCCCGTCCAGAAGGATCTCACCGTCAATGCGGCATCCCTCTACAAGGTCGTTCATACGGTTGATGGACTTTAGAAGAGTTGACTTACCACAGCCGGAAGGTCCGATGAACGCTGTGATTTTATTTGCTTCGATCTCCAGATTTACGTCTTTGAGCGCCTTGAAGTCGCCGTAATATAAATCCAGATTCTTAATACTAATCTTAGACATTTCCATTCCCTTTCTTGATTGGGGACGTAGTAAAAGCGGAATTGACTACGTCCCGGATCACAGTTTGTTCACATTTTATCTTATGCTTTCGTCAGTTTTCTCGCAATCACGCTTGACAGCGCATTGATTCCAACGACAAGTACAAGCAGGATTACCGCCGTCGCATAGGCCTGATCCATGTAAAGTCCTTCGCTTGACAGATTGTACATGTGCAGCGCCAGTGTACGGCCTGATCCCATGATGCTGTCCGGAATCTGCGCCACGGTTCCTGACGTGTACATCAGAGCCGCCGTCTCGCCGACGATACGTCCGATGGCAAGGATCACACCTGCCAGCACGCCCGGGATCGCGGACGGCAGGACGATGCGGAATACGGTGCGCAGTTTCCCTGCACCCAGTCCGAAGCTTCCTTCACGATAAGAATCCGGAACAGCTTTCAACGCTTCCTCTGTTGTCCTCATAATCAGTGGAAGGATCATGATTGCCATGGTAAAAGCGCCGGCCAGCAGGGAGAATCCCCAGTCCAGGGCATTTACGAAGAACAGCATACCGAACAGACCGTATACAATGGACGGAATTCCGGAAAGCGTCTCTGTCGTAAGACGGATGACTTCCACAAACCTGTTGCCTCTCTTCGCGTACTCCACCAGAAAAATCGCAGAGAAAATTCCGAAGGGAACCGCAATCAGCAGGGATAATAATGTCATAATTATCGTATTAACCAGTGCCGGTACGACCGACGCGTTCTCTGAGGTATATTCCAGAGAGAAGAGAGACGGTGTGATGTGCGGCAGTCCGTTTATTAATATATAAGCGATCAGAAAGATCAGAACGGCGAATGTAATAATCGCGGCCAGCATCACAAGCAGCATTACGATAAATGAACCCGGATGCTTCAGATATGTTCTGAGCTTATCACCGATTGTTGTCTTATTACTCATGGTCGGCCCCCCTCTTCAACAGCGCCACGCTGAAATTGATAATCAGGATGAATACGAAAAGCACAACTCCTGTCGCAATCAGCGCTTCACGGTGCAGGCCGGTCGCGTAACCCATCTCGATTACGATATTTCCGGTCAGTGTACGGATTCCCTGCAGGATGCTTGACGTAAGGCGCGCCTGATTTCCCACTATCATAATTACCGCCATTGTCTCGCCGATGGCACGGCCGATCCCAAGGACGATTCCTGCGATCACCCCTGACTTCGCTGCCGGGATAATCACGCGGAAAATACTTCTTTCTTTTGTTGCGCCCAGGGCGAGAGAACCTTCATAATAATGAGAAGGAACCGCGCGCATGGCGCTCTCTGTAGTTCCGATAATTGTCGGCAGGATCATCATTCCCAGGATAAGGGAAGCGGTCAGAATGCTGTTTCCATTTCCCGGATTGTCCACGATCCCGGCTTTATACAGTGCAGTCCCAAACTGCCTTATAATCGGTACCACGACCACCAGGCCGAAGAAACCGTAGATAACGGAAGGGATACCTGCCAGAAGCTCTGTCGCTGCCTTGAGCGGTTTGTAGATCTGCTTCGGACAGTACATTGCCATGAATACCGAAGTCAGAATACCGATCGGTACTCCGAATATTACCGCCCCTGCAGTGACGTAAAGGCTTCCGACGATCATCGGAAGGATGCCGAACTGATCACTGCCCGGACGCCAGATCTCTCCAGTAATAAATTTAATAAACCCAATCTCTCTCATCGCAGGGATTCCGTTCGCAAACAGAAAAATACAGATCAGAGCCACCGCCAGCACGGATGCACATGCGGCTACAAAGAATACCCCCTGCATGAATTTCTCAGTCCAAGCTTTTGATTTCATTTTTTCCTCCTAATGAGCCGGGAAGATCGCATGTCTGCCCGGCCCACATTTTCAAAGCGGAAAGTCTTTTTCTTCAAGAATTTCTCTGTGTATAGTATATTCCAGTTCAGTCCTATGGCTGAACTTGTGCTTTAGATTGCATCCCATGTTGTCACATCGCCGATGTAGATGGATTTCACCTGGTCAACTGTCAGATCGTCTGTCGGGTTGTTCTGGTTTACGATTACAGCGATACCGTCTGTAGCGATTACAGTTCCCGTCAGTTCTGCAGCCTCTTCGTCATTCAGCTCCCTGGATGCCATACCGATGTCATAGCTTCCCTCGATTGCAGATGTCATACCTGTTGTAGAATCTGTTGTCTGCAGCTCAATAGATGCGTTCGGGTTTACCTCAGCATAAGCCTCGATCAGCTTCTCCATCAGCGGAGATATGGAAGAAGATCCGCCTACTACGCAGCTTCCTTCCGGAGCCTCTCCGGCATAAGCCTCTACCTCAGATACCGGGATGTATCCCTCTTCGGAAACAACTGCCTGGCCCTCAGTGCTCATGATAAATGCCATGAAGTCTGTTGCAACCGGGTTGTCAAGATCGTTTTTCACTGCTACGTTGAACGGTCTGGATACTGTATAGGATCCGTTCTCAATGTTCTCTGCTGTAGCTTCAGCGCCATCGATTGACACTGCTTTTACAAGCGACTCGTCAAGAGATCCGAGAGAAATGTATCCGATTGCATACTCGTTCTCAGATACAGTTGTCATCATAACGGATGTATTGTTTGTCACCTGAGCGTCAAGTGTTGTTATATCATTGTCGTCGTCATCTACAACTCCGAACAGCTCTGTGAACGCGCCCCGTGTTCCTGAGCCTTCCTCACGGGATACGACTGTGATTGCGCTTGCTGCGTCCCACTCAGACGAAGAAGCGCTGTCATCTGATGCCGCTGCGTCCCCTGCGGAGGATGTATCGCTGCTGCTTCCACATCCTGCAGCTGCAACTGCCATCATGCTTACTACTGATAAAACTGCGATAAACTTTTTCATCTTCATTTTTGATAATCTCCTTTTTCAATTCAGATTATTATATACTGCGCATCTTCTTCTGCGCGCCGCGGTTCGTTCTCTCCCGTCGACGCTATTCATCATAAAAGAGAAATGTAAAATGTAAAATCAGATCTATGTTAAATCTATGTAAAGTCGTAAAAAGCCCCAATTTGCGCCGTTTCGCACAAATCAGGGCTTCGCGCCGAATCTGCAGCTACCCGAGAAGAAATTCTCCCAGATCGTCTATCGTATAGAACACCTTGTTCGCTCCTGCGTCCATGAATTTCTCAGAGACTTCCCGGCACTTCTCTTCTTTTTCTTCCGGGGAAAGGGCTTCGTACTCTTCCTGTGTCAGACCCATCTCCGAACTTCCGACTACGATGCCGGCAGACCAGACTCCCGCATTCTTACCTTCCTTGATATCGGATATCGTATCTCCCACTTTCAAAACACGGCGCACCTTCTTGATCCCCAGCGCCTCAATATTGCGGAATATCATATACGGATAAGGACGTCCTTTCTGTCCGGTGGAATCCGGGCTGAACCACACATCCGGCTCGTACCCTTTTTCCCTCGCCGCAGGAACAACGATCTCCATCATCTTGTCATTATATCCTGTGGTAGAACCGATCTTGATTCCGTTCCTTCTCAGCCGGTTTATGGTTTCGACCACGCCCGGCTTCGGGTCGGAGTAGAGATGAAGGATACTCAAAAGCTTCTCCTCAAAGATCTGATACAGCGCCTGCGCCTCTTCCTCCCCCGGCTCTTTGTTATACTTCTCTGTCCAGAGCGCTTTGATCCGGTCCATTTTCAGCATGGTGCGGATATGGTCAATCTTAAGCATGCCCATTGGCTCCCGCACTTCCTCCATTGTCGGCTCAATGCCGTACTGTTTGAATACTTCCACAAATGCCTGTACCGGCGCCATGCATCCGAAGTCAACCGTCGTACCGGCCCAGTCAAATATCACTGCCTTAATTTTCTTCATGATTGTACTCCTCCAGAAATTCTTTCATGATCGCGCATACTTTCTCAATATCTTCCTCGTATATCTCTCCGATATTCCCGATTCGGAAAGTCTCCGCCTCTGTCACCTTGCCCGGATAGATTGCATACCCTCTCTCCTTGATGTATTCGTACATCTCAGAGAATGTAAAATGGCACTCATCCGGGTAGAAGAATGTGGTGATGATCGGCCCCTGGTGGGTGTCGTCAATGTATGGCCGTATTCCCATCTCTCCCATTCTCTTAATCAACAGCCTGTTATTGTTCTGATATCTGCGGCTTCTCGCCTCAATTCCTCCCTCTTCTTCCAGCTCCTTCATCGCCTGCGCAAATGCCAGCACTACATGAGTCGGTGAAGTGAATCTCCACTTTCCGTCCACCTCCATGGTCTTCCATTGGTCATAGAGGTCAAGCGACAGGCTCCGGGCCTTCCCCGCGCTTGCTTTCAGGAGATCCTTTCTCGCTATCACAAACGAAAATCCCGGCACGCCCTGAATACATTTATTTGCGCTGCTGATGATAAAGTCGATGCCCCAGTCCTTCACCGGGATATCCACGCCGCCAAAGCTGCTCATAGCGTCCACAATAAAGACTCTTCCTTTTTCCTTTACGACTTTCCCCACTGTCTCAATATCATTTAAGATACCGGACGTCGTCTCGCTGTGCACCATGGATACATGTGTGATCGCCGGATCTGCATCCAGCATCTCACTGATCTTCTGCGCATTCGGCACTTTGCTGTAATGCTCATTGTACACATGATACTTAATTCCCGCATGTTCTGCGATAGCGGCCATACGCTCGCCGTACGCGCCGTTGGCGCAGATCAAGAGCTCCTCCCCGCTGCCGATAACACTTGTAAGAACGGATTCCACACCGAATGTTCCACTTCCCTGCATGAGCACCGCAGTGTACTCATCCGGCGATACATGGGCCAGTTCAAGGAGTCCTTTCCTGATCTCCTGTGTAATCTTCTTATAGTCGTCATCCCATGTACAGTGGTCAAAAAGCATCTGCTGTTTCACCGTGTCCGTTGTTGTAAGCGGTCCCGGTGTTAAAAGTTTATATGATTTCATATCCGTATCCTCTTTTCTCTTTGATTGGGGACGTAGTAAAACTCGATTTTACTACGTCCCGGTTCACATTTTTTTCATATTTTACAGTCCTGCCGCTTCTTTGCACTCCTCTGACAGTGCCTGGTGCTGTTCTAAAAGATCTACTGTCAGCTTTTCAGGAAATACTTTCGGGTTCTCGGATTTATTTACCGCGTCTGTTGTCTCTCCGTTGTACAGTGCGTTCGGATAATAGGACTGGAGCTCTTCTCTTCCATTCTCAATGATACACTGCGCCATCTTCATCGCAAGCGGGTTGGTATCCTCCCCCTTATCTACCACTGCGACAGACTCTGTCAGGCTGAAATTGCCCTCTGCCGGATCAATGTAGTCAATAGGAAGTCCGTCTTCCTTATCAGCCACTGCCTGCTGTCTGAGTCCGAATCCGATAGCGACCTCGCCTGCACGCACTTTCTTAAGCGGCGCTGAACCCGAATCCTCCAGGTGGTCTCCGACATTTTCATATATTCCTGTCAGTACATCTTTCGCCCCGTCCTCTCCATACTCGGAGACAAGAGCCTGTACAAGCAGCCACGCTGTAGAAGACGCTGAAATGTCTGTCACAGAGACAAATCCCTTATACACCGGATCTGCCAGGTCTTTCAGGGATGCAGGCATCGGGAGATTATTTTCCTTCATCATCTCTGTATTCACGATAATCGTCCCCTCCTGAGATGTAATAGGAGCACAGTAGGGCTCAAACTCATCAATAGTATCCACATCAAAGGTCAGATCCTGGAACATGGAATTCTGCTTCTGAGCACTCTCCACATAAAATGTACTCATCGTCACCATGTCGGCCTCAATATCTTTTCCCTCTGCCAGCAGCTTTCCTCCCAGCTCGGAAGTTCCGAATGTCTGGAACATGTACTGTCCTTCATATCCGTTCTTGTCCAGTGCGTTCTCCATCGCCGTAATCGCTTCCTCATCCGCATTGGAATAGATAATGATCTGGTCATCAGAAGGGCCGGCGCCGCAGCCTGTCAGCCCCAGACCTGTCACGGTGACCGCTGCAGCCAGTGTAAAAGCCGCAGCTCTCTTTAAACTCATTTTTCTTCCCTTTTTCATATTAATTATATTCTCCTTTCGTCTGCTCATCTTAGCGAGCTTTTGGAAACACGCCCTGGCAATCAGATTCGTAAATAAAATCAACAGCGACAGGACAAAGATCTCGTTAAATTCATTAAAATATTGTAATTCCTTAATCTTAGTCGTAATAACCATGGTCCTCGCTCCGGCGATGAAGATCACGGCGCTGACTGTTACCATCGCATTTACAAAATAGTAACTGAATACTTCCAGCAGCGTGGACACCGCGTTTGGCGTCACCACCCGGACAATGGTCTTAAGCCAGTTATCTCCCATAAGCATGGCCGTTGTCTCCCAGGACGAGTTCATCTTTAAGAGGGAGTTCTTCATCATCAGGTACGGCGTTGAGAAGAAATGCACAATGTTGCATACGATGATTATGGGAAATGTATTCTGCAGCCAAGTCCCGGTGAATACAAACAGGTATGCAAGACCAATCACCATGCCCGGAATCGTGTTTGTCACAAGAGCGATGCTGTCAATCACCTTTTTCAATTTCCCGCTGACCGTGCTTCTCGCCGTCACAAGCGCTCCGCCGTAGGAAAGCAGTGTCCCCGCAAATGCGGTAATTACCGCCACCATCAGCGAATTGATGTATACTCCGTAGAGCTGCCTGTCCTCAAACACTGCCTGTACATGCTCCATAGTAAAGTCCATGCGGTACGGCCACTCTTCAATGAAAGGCACGATAAACATCACAAGGAACATACACAGTGTACAGATCAGAATCACTCCGCTTAATACTCCAAACGCCGCATCTCTTTTCACACTCTTTTTCAGCTCAATGGGCGAAATCTTGTTATAGCGGACATTGTATTTCTCCAGGATGTGCAGCACCGTAATACTGACAACCGACGGAATGATCATTACAAGCGCCACTACCGCGCCGTTTCCGAAGTTTGGCACGCTTCCCAGCATCTCTGTATAGAGAACACTGGCGACGACCTCGAACTGGCCGCCCACGGAAGCCGGGATACCGAAGTCTGTAAAGCACAGGAAAAATGTCTGAATAAAGGAAGTTGCAAGTGTCCCCAGCAGCGGAATCAAAATGGTCATCCAAAACGTCTGCAGCGGGGAATCTCCCATCAGCCTTGACACAACCATAAATCTTTTGTCTATGTATCCCATGGCATTGTTGATCAGGGTAAATGCAATAGGCAGCGTATAAACTACATATCCCAGCAGCAGCCCGTTGAAACCATAGATGTTAAAAAGCTGCCTCCCGAAAAGCTGGGTCAAAAGTCCCTGCTTTCCAAAAGAGTATATGATCGCGAAACCGTAAGTAATGGTAGGAAGCAGCATCGGCAGAATAGCCGCCTTGCTGATCACCCATTTATACCGTTTCCCCAAGTTCGTATAGTGGATCGTATACGCCAGGATAAAAGCAAGTACAGTTGTAATAAAAGCGCTGCACACTGATATCAAAATGCTGTTTCCCAGTGCCCTTAAAAAGCCTCTTCCTGTGAGCACTTCCGCATAATGGGCCAGTGAAATACTGCTGCCGTCCCCGGTGAATGATTTCACCAGTACGCTGATCATCGGCACTGCCAGAAATCCCGCGAAGAATACTGCCAGCAGCGCAAATATCACTTTGATCTCTCTGTTCTTTCTCATGATTTCCACCCCTTTTAGCACACCTGTGCCTGTTCCTGGAGCTGTCCCGCGAACAGAGTATAAATGTTATTCTTCTTAATCTCGAGCTGATTTAAAATAAATTTCTTAACAAAGCCATTCTCCGGTTTCTTTATGATCTCTGCCGGCTTTCCAAACTGCGCGATCTTTCCCTCATTGATAATCATCACACGATTGGAAAGTGTGAGCGCCTCCTCCGGATCGTGGGTCACAATGATAGTGGTAAGATTGTATTCCCTCGCAATCGTGCGGATTCTTTCCTTGATAGACTCTTTGATCACGCCGTCCAGGGCGCTTAAAGGCTCATCCAGAAGAAGAATCTTCGGCTTCATCACCATGGTCCTTGCCAGGGCGACTCTCTGCTTCTGCCCGCCGGAAAGCTGGCCGATCCGTTTTGACAGATGCTCCTCCAGTCCCAGGAGACTGATCAGCTCTTCCACTTCTTCCTTTGAAGAAATCTCTGGCTTGTTTCTCAGTCCGTATGTAATGTTCTGGTATACATTCAGGTTCGGAAAGAGAGCGTAATCCTGGAACACAATGTTGAACCCTCTCTTTTCCATAGGTACGTCTGTGATATCTTCACCGTTGAAGATAATCCTGCCTCCGTCTGAATCCACGATTCCGAGGATCAGATTCAGAAGTGTTGTTTTGCCGCAGCCCGACGGTCCCAGAATCGACACGATCTCGCCGTCTTCAATGCTGAGACTGATATCGGTCAGCACCGGCGTGCCGTCGTAGCTCTTTTTTACATTTTTCAACTCTAACATAATACGTAACTCCTCTTTACGCTTGGTTGTAATATGCTGCACCGGCATCCGCACCCGGACTTTTCACATGTCCGGCGGTGTCCCGTCACCCCGAAGCGTCTTTATCGCCCCGCAGCCTGCATGAGCAATTATAGCGAAGCCCGCAGAGGATTTTCCATCAAGAAAAAATTAAGCCTCTGTAAAGGAAATGTAAACTTTACAGAGGCTTAACATATGTTAAAATGTAGAAATTCTACTTGTTACTTCTTATGATCATACGCTTTCTCCTGAACCACCTTCTCGCACCGGTTCAGCTGCGCCGCGTACCGCTCGTAATCCGAGGATATGATCCCCATATATATCATGTCTACAATCAGAATCTGCGACGTCCTGGAAAAGATAGCGTCCCCGTACATCAGCTGTTTCTGGCTGGTGCAGATCAGGATATCCGCGAATCTGCTGATTGTGGAATCTTTAAAGTTCGTAAGAGCCACCGTGCATGCGCCCGAACGCTTTGCCGCCTTGAGCGCATCCACCGTGTCCTTAGACTCCCCGGAGTAAGAAATCCCCACTGCCACGTCCTGAGGCGTCAGGCTCCCCGCCGCGATCTGCTGGAGATAAGAGTCGCCAAAGTGACGGCACGGCAGTCCCAGATAGAGAAGCTTTGTCAGCAGATCCATAGCGGTCACTTCCGAGTTCTCCACACCATAAATGTCAATCAGGCGCGCCCCTTTCAGCACTTCCACCACCCTCCGGTATGTTTTCACCGGGAAGTTCTTCAGAGTCTCCTCCATCATCTGCTCTGTCGTCATGGTCATACTCACCGGAATCTCTTCCAGACTCGCTCCCCGGCTCAGCGTGTACCCATACATAACCTGCGGCTCCATCCCTTCATTCCCGCCCTGCCCGCACTTCGCGAGCTCTGCCACGATCTGATAACGGAAGTCCCGGTATCCTTCAAACCCCAGTGTTTTCAGCATCCGCAGCACGGTCGGCTGGCTCACGCCCGCACTTCGGGCAAGCCTGTCTATGGACAAATCTGGAATGATCTGCATATGTTCCAGTATGTAATCCGCCGCCCGTTTTTCTGATTTGCGCAGATCCGCATATTTCCCTTCGATCTGCTGTTTGATAAGATTCTTCATGACAAAATATATGCTGTGGAGAATCCCTGTGCATCCGGCATGCGGTTTCAGCCCTATTAACCGGATTCGGACCGTATTCCGTGTAGATTCTCTACAGATTTCCCCTCCTGTGTACAATGAATTGCTTTGAGGGTATTATAACAGAGGGGAGGCAGAAGCGGCACGGGGCGTCAGGTTAAATGTTTGTAAAGTAGTAACAGTTCACTGTGATCTTTTTTCCTTTCACACATCAACCGTCTACATTTGCGCGAATGCAGTCCATCATTATGTTTGTCTGAAGCAGCTGGTAATTGGCTTGAATCATATCTGTTATGTATTCACACAACTCGATGTTCAACCCGGTTTCTGTCTGCAGATCCCGGTTTATCGCGTTCTTTGTAAAATGCCTGCTTACATAATACTCGACAAGCCCGTCCAGCGCCCTTGCCGTATCGAAAAACACTTCCGGCGTCTCGAATCCATATTGATTATATACATTTGTAAACTGCGGATCAAAATACAAAATTGTATTCTCAAAATAAAAGTCTATAACCTTTTTCGCCTGCTTTTCATTCTCTTTCTGCAGTTCCCTGAAATAAGAAAAGATAAAAAATATTTCCAGAGAACGTTTCACTTCTTCTAAAAACCAGCTCTCCGGCTCCCCCACATACTCTTCAATGATTGTCTCCGCAGCCCCGGCGTCCTTTTTATAAGCCTCCCTTGCAGCCGGAAAAAGCTCATTATACGCCTTCACCAGCTCTTTGTTCTTCGGTGCTTCTCCGCTCTCACGTTCCTGCTGGACAACCTTCATCCAATCCTGTTCCACTGCCGAGATCTGTTCCAGCTTTTCCTTCAGCAACTCCATTTATCCACCTCCTGCGGCTTATGCGTAATCTTTACAATAACTATCCATTTCCCATTTTTCGGACATAAACTTTTCCGTATTGTTCAATGTTCCGAAATATCCGCCTGTATTATAGTAGTTAAACACTGTCGAAAACCGTTCGAACTGCATTTTCCCTTCCACTGTTTTCAGCGAGTCATCCCGAAAGCTGTCTCTGTCCACAATTATCTCTTCATCGATATCTTTTACTGTTTCCTTTAAATATTTACGGCCTTCATTCGTTAAATCATAAAATGAACACCGGCCTCCGGTAATCTTTTCAACACATTCGGCCTGCTCAAGAACTTTCAAAAGATCGCTGAGAGTACTTCCCGGTATATCAAATGCCTCTTTCAGTTCTTTATGCTGAACATGGACATGCTTGTACAGATAGATCAGCACCTCCCTGGTATGCGCATATCTCTTTTCTATAGAAGATATATCTGCTGCAAAGTTACGTCTTTCGGTATTGTCCCTCATCAATTTATTAAAAATATTATATGTCTGAACCATTTTACTGCATATCACTGCCGCCTGATCCGTATACTCTCTAAGTTCTCTGGTCAATACTTTTCTTAACTTCCGCTGCTCACGCAGCAGTTTTTCTACAGATTCATAATCCCGCTCGCAATACGCCTGTATATATACATTCGTGCTCTCTGCGAGCAGATTGCGAAACGCCTCTGCATTCACCTCACTGATCATATTTCCACTATTTTTTATACTCTTTTCCAATTCTGAAATTAAACGATTATATTCTTCCATCTGATCAGCCTCCTGTTTTCTTTTGTATGATCACTGCATTACCAATGGAATCTCAGCATAATAGATACAATTTTTGCATTCTGATTTTTGACATTTTGTTTTTCCTTCAAAAATCTGTTTAAAAGAATCTGCCCTGAGTTGATCGCAGTCTTTACTCAGAGTTGTTATCATGCCTATGATTTCGAAATTCTTTTCTTTTTCCGTCAAATTGGCCGCCGAACACGTATTACACCATATCCAGTTACACCCCTGCTTAAAATAACTTTCACCTAGTATTTCAAAATTAAAGCTTCCTGTAGAGAAAGACGGATTACATACCAATGTCGGACAAAGATTTTTCATAATAAGCTCCCTATTATAAGTATCCAGATAATCATAGCATATAATAATACATATTCTGCCCAGTCCTTCTACATGTAACATATGCACAACATTATTTTTCTTCCTGTCGCGATTGATATCTTCATAAACCGGGCCTTCCGGCGTATCATACTTATAGTCACATCTCTTGTGCTGCTCAAATAAAACTTCATCTCCATTCAAAAGCAAGCAGCTTTTATTTGCATTTGCCATATCGTTTTCCGTCTTTTCCCAGATCGACGGAAAGACGATCAGCCCTGGAATATCCGCAGTTTCATTCTGCCTCAGCCTCTTCCGAACCTCAAGCAGCATGTTCTGTGTCCCCAGCATCTCCGGAAAAACAAGAATATCCGCCCCATTTTTCCCTGCTATGCATATATTTTCTATTATTTGCTCCTGAATCCAATTTTCATCTATAACACTTTCCACCCTGAACAGTTTCTGCATCGCGCCTGTTTTCTCGTTTGGCCGCTCATACGGATTACTGAATTCGACCGTCTCTTTTTGAGTAACAGGAGAAATTGCCAGCTTTAACTCAGATTTCCTATCGAAAAACAGCAGTCCGGGATCTAAAATATAATGCCGGACGTTCATATGATCCATCTCCATGTGATCAATATAATAAAAGTTATCCATAATCCCTTTTATTCTTCTGCCGTACTCCCGATGCGCCCATTTACATTTTACTTTTTTCAAAACGGATATCTGCGTTTCTTCCCGATTAGCGTTCAGCGCGTCCATCACTTCAACATCATCTTCGAATCCTATCTGCTGTTTATAACAATCCTCAATTCCCCTGTCCATATAATAGAGCAGCAAAATCAGCAAAAAATCATTATCACTTTCTATCATTTCTTCTATATTCGAAAAAAATTCATCGTTCAGGTCTTCTAAATATAGATGGCTCACCTTCTGATTATCTTGAATCAACTGCGGCACCATCCCGGTTAATATAGAATAATACTGGCTCTGTTTGTCATACACCAGGCTGAAAATATCTTTATCCGAAAGCATTTTCCGCCTCTGTATTTTTCTGATGATTACTGCCATCTGGTCAAAATATCGTACCAGCTGTTTTATCATAAGATCACCTTTCTGTTCATATAGTATATCACGCCCCCATATGCTTTTCAACACGATTATTCGGTATTATTCGGCATGTGTTGCTGAGAACTTTCCTATAAAGGACGAGTAAAGAATTCCGCTTGCAGGAATAAAAAAAGACAGACTTCCAGGTTGTCCAAGAAAGTCTGTCACCACGATATTATATTATCATATTAGATAAAACCGTTCAACCATTGAAACAGTTCCTCCTCTGACCCCACACAGGCCAGCCGCCCCCGTCCTAATCCGCATCCTTCATCCAGCCTTTTCCGACCCCGCCGGTTCATCCACACTGCATTCCAGCCCGCATTCAGCGCGCCTTCCACATCCAAAGGAAAAGAATCTCCCACAAACCAGACTTCAGCCTCCTCCAGGCCCATCGTCCGTCTTGCGTAATCAAATATCTTCTTCTCCGGCTTCTCCGCGCCGACGTCCGCTGAGACGAATATGTTTTCATGAGGAATCCACCTCTCTGCCTGCAGGCTTTTCACCTTATTCCACTGGTGCTTTGAAGGCCCGTTTGTAATAATTCCAAGCTCCGCTTTCCCGGAACAGTAGTCCAGTATCTCTTCCATAAGCGGGGACATATGGATGTGATGCTGGCGGTCTGCATAGATCTCCTGAAATTCAAGCGCTTCCTCATCCGTTATACTGACGCCGAATTCCTCAAAGGCTTTCTGTACCCTGTAGATGTACATTTCCTCCATAGTAATCTTCCCTGACATTGCCTGAGAATATACTTGATCACTGTACTTTCTCGTCACAGGATAAATAACCGCGGCTGGCACTGCGGGATTTTCTCCAAAGTATTGTGCATATGCCTCCTTAAAGGGGACGGTCTGATCATATAATGTGTCGTCTACATCGAATAGTATCGCTGTTTTTCTGCTCTGTGTCTGCATATTGAACTCCTCTGAGATAAGAAATCATTACCACATACATAGGGCGTTACGCCATGTACTTTATTTTTCTTTCTAAATATCGTCGTAATACTTTATTATGGAGTAGTATAGCCTATCGGACAGCGGCATTGCAATAATATTTCTTATTAATTGTTTTTCTTAACATTTTAGCGACAATAAGCACGCCGTACGGTTTTACGATTGGTACGGACTAAACTGTTACATATCACACAGTTGTACCACATCAGCCTAAGATGGTCCCCTGAATCTTCATACTTCTTCTCGGATGCATATCACGCAATATTTCCGCCTGCCTTCCTGCTGCCACATGAATATATATCTGCGTGGTTTTAATCGAACTATGTCCAAATATTTGCTGGATGCAGCTGATGTCAACTCCCTCTTCAATCAGATATGTCGCCAGCGAATGCCGGAACATATGAGGTGTGATATTCCGCTTTATCCCCGCCTGTTTCGCATAATTTTTCAGCATATACCTGATTGACTGTTCAGTAAATCTATCCCCGTTTCTATTAATAAAAAACCATTTCCCTGTTTCAATCTTTTCCTCATTTTCTTTATAATACGCTCTTAAGATCTTTAGCACCTGCTCATCTCCGATCTGTACATACCGTTCCTTATCTCCCTTCCCATCAATCCGCAGAAGTCCTGTATTCAGATCAATACTGCTCTTTCTTATATTAGACACTTCATATACCCTGGCACCCGTTGCAAAGAAAGTTTCCACAATTGCGATATCGCGAAGCCAGTACCCGTATCCTGTCTCTCCCCGCTCCAAATTAACGGTATGCATACAATTCAAAAGCCGTTCAATCTCACCTCTTGGAATAATCCTGGGAAGCACAAAAGCCTCCTTGAACCGGACTTTAATTCGCCGAAATGGTGTTTCTCTAATAATCTCCTCTTCCTCCAGATAATTGTAAAACGCTTTGACACTGGCCAGTTTTCTCTTCACTGTTTTCTGCCTATATTTCTGATGCAGATCTGTAACATAAGATTCGATCTGCGATTTATCCGGATCATTCCCTCCACAAAATTCAAAAAACTGCCTTAAGTCAATCCTGTAGGCCTTGATAGTTTTCGCATCCAGTTCCTTTCTGATACAACAATAATTCAGATACGGGGTTACTCTGTCGATTGTTCGCATGTTGTCATCCTCCAATTGTATTTTCTTGTAAGTGTAACACAGGAGGATGTGCGGGAGAGATTTAGATGAAGGATAATACCTTATTATCC
>CALWTQ010000047.1 GCA_944384505.1 uncultured Mediterraneibacter sp. | reverse complement strand
ATATATAGCTGCCACAAGAAACAGGCGCGGCCGGAAGACTTTCGCAGAGGAAAGCCTCCAAGCCGCGCCAGTTGTGCGTTTCAGCCTATTTAGGGCAATAACACTTCCGTCTGGAAATACGCAGGAAGCGGAGCAGATGGTTTGAGCATACTTTCTGGGGAAGGAGACAGCCGGAAGATGTGACTTTGGAGGAATCCGCTGAAAATCTTAAGGATGAAGAGATGTTGTTAAGCGGCGCGCAGGGATTGTCTGAGCAGAGCGAGTTGCCCGGAGCGCCGCTTTGCATTTAAACATCTCTTCGGCCTGCTAGATTTTCCGGATTCCGGAACGGAACATCTTACGGCTGTCTCCTTTCACAGAATACGTACCGCAAAACATCCGCTCCGCTTCCGGACGTGAGCCACAGAAAATGTTAGTGCGCTAAATAGCTGCATCATTATTTATTTACCTGATGTCTCTTAAAGCACATATACGCCACTCCCGCCAAAATCACCGCTCCCACTCCATTTACAATCATCGCTGCCGCAGGCCAGGTTACTGTCACTCCGCCGACAGTGTACACCAGATAGGAACTAAAAGAGAAATCCGCTATCTTCTCCGGCAGCAGAGCCAGAAAATGTTTCCACAAGTATCCTCCTCTGCTCAGTGACAGAAAGAGCGGCACACAGAGAAAGAGAAACGTTGTAATAATCACCCCGTATGGATTTTTCATCAGGGACGACAGAAGCAGCACCACTCCCATAAACCCCAGAGTCATGATATATCCCATCACCAGGATCAGTCCGCATGCCTGAGCCGCGGTGAGATTGTAACTGATGGAAGGATCGTCATACAATGACTGAACCGGCAGGTTCCAGCCATCCGCTCCCAATGCCGCGAGATAGATCCCGGCGAAAATCCCGAGAGCCAGCCAGTACGCAGCTGTTGTAAAGAGAAATGATGACGCCAGCTTTGCCATGATCAGTCTGTTCTTCCCGTAACGCATCCCCAGAAGCAGGGAATCACACTTTGTCTGGTATTCTCCGGCGAACACTGGCGCTGTGCCGATGCCAACCACCATCATGATCAGCATAATCAGGGATGTGGCATTGACCAGTTCCCACCATGCCCTGTTATATCCGGACACATATTCTCCCACAGCGTTATCCTTTTCATTCCACCAGTCCGCCTCGGAGGGCGTAATCTGATTTGTGCTGACCGCATAACTTAGGTTTTCCTGCACACGTTCTTTTCTCGCCTCATAGAAGTCTTTCCCGGCGTTCTGGGAGAGGATCTCTCTGTCGGACGCATTTGGCTGCTCTGACGTGCGGTACACTCCGGCAATAGGACGCAGGATCTGACGATTGGGAAGATACCACTTTACATACATTTCTTCCGAGAGATACATCATATCCCGTTCATCTGATGAAGTAGCCGGATTCTGAGTGTATGCGAGATATTCTTCGGTATATTTGTCCGCCGTCTCCTGATCCAGTGTCACTTCTTTCTGATATTCCTTCATCAGTTCCACCGCTGCAAGGCCGGTAACGCTCTCTCCGCTCTTATCTGTCTCTCTGATCAGACGGATATTGGACCAGGCAGAAAAAGCAAAAAACAGGATGCAT
Organism: uncultured Mediterraneibacter sp.; assembly: GCA_944384505.1. Taxonomy (GTDB): domain Bacteria; phylum Bacillota; class Clostridia; order Lachnospirales; family Lachnospiraceae; genus Mediterraneibacter. Next base: position 27,640 of record CALWTQ010000047.1, on the reverse strand, counting down.
CCGATTACTGCAAGCTGGGTCAGCCGGCTGTTCCAGATCCGTTTCCATTCGTACCATATCATTCTTTTCATCCTCTTTTCCTCCTCTCCTTTTCAATGCGGCCTGCCCGAGAGCCGCCTTCCTGTCTTCTTCGGCTCCCCGCCCCCATCGGCGGAAGATCCGCCAGATTATCCGCCTCATCTGAGAAGCATTTCAGGTACAGATCTTCCAGGGTCGGCTCTGTCTGCTCCGCATCTGGACAGGGGCGCATATCACTGATCACTCTTGCCTCTACCAGACTTCCCATATTTCTGGAATTGACCACTGTGTTAGAATTTTCAAATGTCAGCCATTCCCTCGCCGGAACTCTGCAGGACCAGACCTGCCCCTCCGCGTCCGCGATCAGCTCTTCCGCTGTTCCCTGCATAAGGAATCGTCCCTTTTTCATGATAATCACCTGATCGGATATATACTCAATATCTGATACAATATGCGTGGAGATAATAATAATCTTATCCCGGGCCATCTCTGCGATCACGTTCCTGAAATAAGCTCTCTCTTTCGGATCCAGCCCAGCCGTAGGCTCATCCATAATCAGAATTTTCGGATCGTTTAAAAGTGCCTGAGCGATCCCCAGCCTGCGTTTCATACCGCCTGAAAATGTACGAATCTTCCGCTTCATCTCCCCCTCCAGGCTGACAAGCCTTAGAAGCTCCTTCGTCCGCTTCTTCGCATAGCGCGGGGGAAGTCCCTTTATCGACGCGATATAGAGCATGAATTCTTCCGCTGTAAATCCCGGCGTATACCCGAACTCCTGAGGCAGATATCCAAGCATATCTCTGAATTCTTCGCCCATCTCCACGTTGTTTTTCCCGTTTACTTTCACTTCTCCGGCCGTGGGAGAAATAATCCCGCAGATCATCTGCATCAGCGTTGTTTTCCCGGCGCCGTTGGCTCCCAGAAATCCATAGATTCCCTCTGTAAGTTCTGCATTTATATTATCCACGGCAATCCGGTTTTTAAACTGCTTAGACAGCCGTTCCAGTGTTAATCTCATCTACATTCCCTCCTGATCTTTTCACAAATTCCATCGTCTGCCAGACAGTTCCCGCCAGGGCCGCTGCTCCCAGGACCAGCCAGACTGACACTGCGTCCAGACCATAGACGTCCACGCCCACGGACTGGGGCATCACAAAGAATAACGCCAGCATCACGCCCCATCCTGCACACCAGGCCATAGCATCGTCCTCTCTGCAGCGTATGAGGATTGCCATGCATCCCAAGCACATTCCGAGATAAGGAACCAAGCTGTATAAAAGAAGCTGCCAGGCAGCACCATTTCCAGACGCTGACATCGTCACAGCTGAAACTATAAAAACAACTGCATCGATCAAACCGAATAGAATCATACGCACAAGTACAACCTGCCTAAGCGAGTGTTTTGCCGTAAGCTGAAATTCCAGCATTCCCGGGCAGCAGCATTCCCACAATTCATTCACATTGACCAGGCACAGAAGCGGACTGGCCAGAGAGACAAGCGTCCACAGCCACCGATTCGCCCACTGACCGCCGACTGGCAGGACAAGTGCAAGCAGAATTGCTGTTCCTATTTTCAATATCCATATATGAGGCCGGATAAACCGCATCTGATTTATAAAAAAGCGTGTTGCATCCATCCTCATTTCCTCATGGTGAATGCAGAACTCACTCGCTTTTTGCAGGGTCTGCTCCAGGGATCTGTCTTCATACGGTTCTGCCTGCCATTTATCTAAGACTTTTTTTAATTCTCTGTCCAATTTGCTTCACCTCCGCATAGTTCTCTCTTCAATCTGTCTTCTGCTTTTTTCAGCCGGTAACGTACTGTGGAAGCCGGCGCGCCTGTCACCGCCGCGATATCCCTGATTTTCAGTCCCTGATAATATCTCAGAATCACAAGATCCCTCTCCTCTGCACTCAGGCCGTCCAGCGCAGTCTGAATCCGGATTCTCTCCAACGTCTGCTCTATTTCGGCCGATTCCTCATGAGATCCCGCCCATCCTTTCTCTTTCTTTTCATAATCCGGTTCTCCCTGGCTTCTAACTGACTCCCTGGCTGCATCTTTCATCGGCAGCTCCTTTTTCTTCCTGTAATAATCCCGGATCAGATTCCCCGCCGTCACATACAGATAATTTCTCAATCTGCCGTACTCCCGGTATCTGTCAATATTTCCCAAAAACCTGAGAAACACTTCCTGGGTCAGGTCTTCCGCGGTCTCCCGCTGTCTGACATGCCGCCAGCAGTATTTATAGATCTCCTCATAATTTTCTCTGATGAGACGATCCATATATTCCCTGTCATAAATAATTCTGTCAGTCACACGATTTTCAAACACGTAAGGATCCTTTCTTTCTGAAATTGCAGCAACCCATCCCTAGTACACCGTTTCACAAATAGCTACACCAAATCGCTTGCCTGCTTTCCCGGTTGCACGGGTCAAAAAGCCTCGACGCAGCCCTCTACGCCTGCACTTTTTGACCCGTACACACGAAAAAGCATTCTGCCCGATTGATCCAGTTATTTGACGAACGGTGTACTAGTGGATGAGTTGTCAGTTGAAATTTGGAAAGCTTTCTATAAAGTATAACGAACGAGAAAAGAAAAAAAGCAGAACTAACACAAGAAATTTTTTGCAGCTATTTAGCGTAATAACTCTTTTCGGGGAATACATCCGGAAGCGGAGCGGATGTTTGAAACGTGTTCTTGGAGAGGGGACGTGTGGGGACTGCTCCGTTCCGGAATCTGGGAAGGATCTAAGAATTCGAAGAGCTGTTTAAGAGCAAAGCGGCGCGCAGGGCAACTCGCTACGCTCAGACAAGCCCTGCGCGCCGCTTAACAACAGCTCTCCGACTTCTAAGATTTTCCATCAGATTCCTCCAAAGTCACAGTCCCCACACGTCCCCTCTCAAAGAACTTACGCCTCAAACATCTGCTCCGCTTCCTACGCATCTCCTGTCGGAAGTGTCATTTCGTAAATAGGCTGAAACGCAAAGTTGGCGCGGCTTGAGGGCTTTTCGACTGCGAAAGTCTTCCGGCCGCGCCTGCTTCTTTTGACAGCTATAAATTCATTAACTTCCGGCTTGAAAAGCCCAGAAAACAGCCCCATTTCAAGAAAGATTCTGCGGGGATGGAGGATGGCGATGGGCGCCTTCGGAAGGGAATTAGTGAAACTTGAAGCTGCGGAGGTGGATGTTAGGACAGCAGGTGAACTTGTTTGAGCTAAAGCGAGTTGTTCACCTGCTGTCCTTGTATTTAGTCCGCATTCGCAGCTTCCTAGTTTCCCTTATTCCCTGGAGCGAAGTCCAGAGGCATCCTCCATCCCCGCAGAATACGTTTTTGAAATAGTCTCTGTTTTCGGACGTTTTACACGGGAAGGTTAGTGAACTTTATAGCTGCCCACTTTAAAACGCTTTGAAATCGTACTGATAAGGTATCTTTCCATCTCCTCCCCCACACACTGCGCTGTTTACTTCCAGCCAGAGCTGAGCTACAGAATCTTCTCCTTCCCGGATATCGTCAATCTTGATTCCTCCATTCTCTGTCAGAAGGCGGTAAGCCTCTTCGTCTCTTCCCTCGTGGTGAAGTGCCTGTGCGTAACAGAACTTTAATTTTCCGATCTCCTGTTTTTCCTCCGGAAGCTCTTCATAGAGTCCGCAAAGTTTTTTGCCTTCTCCTGTAAAGTCCAGGATCTTAAAGCCTTCTTTCAGATAAGAAGTATCCTCCTGCTTCATCCGGATTCCTCTGCTGATCCATTCGGAAGCCTTTTGTTTATCCCCTTTTGCAAGGAAGATACAGGCAAGCCCATGACATGACCAGGGATTTTCGCTGAGTTTCCAGGATGTCTCCAGCTCTTCTTTGGCCCTGTCGTACTGTTCTGCCGCAAGCAGGCCGATCCCCGCGTGATAATGAGCATACCAGTTTTCTTTATTTTCATCTCTGAGTGTCCTTAACAGGAATGGAAGATTTTCCTTGTTTATCAGGAATTCATCCGGCGTATCCAGCGGACCCGGACAGTGCAGCTTTCCGGTTTTAAAGAATTCCTGCCATTTTTTCAGCGATTCTGATTCCAGGACAAATTCCAGATGTTCTGTCCACTTTCCCCGTTTTTCCAGTGCGCCGTATCCGCTTCCCGGAGTCAGAAGCCGTGCCTTTTTCTTTGCCATTGCAGCAGTTTCTTTCAGCCTCTCCTCCAGCATTTCCGCGCAGCCTTCATGAATCAGAAGGCTCGTGACCTCCCGCTCCCTCTCTTCACAGGTTCTGCGCACAGCTTCTTCCGAGATCTGCACAGCGCCATACTGCTCCAGCCACTCCCAGGCTGTGTGCGGCGCCATCGGGAGACATCCGTACTGTGTCTTTGCAAGTCCGGCCTGGATCTCTGTATATCTTCCGGCCTTCTCCGTCAGAAACTCCTGCCAGTGGTTTGACGCCTGTCCGTTTCCCCATGAAAAGAGCTTCCTGCCCTTAAGTCTCTTCGTGGATCTCTGGAGCAGTCCATATCCGCTGCTATTGACATTAGCGATGTATTTCGGCTTTTCTTCCGGCACGTCAAAGAAATAATCCACAGACCGGGGAATCTTCTGATAATCTGTAATATCCACTCCGTCCACTATCGGAATCTCCACTTTAAACACAGCCCCGTCTGCATAAGTAAATGCTTTCCTAGCCGGCACAATAAGGCGTCCTCCGTCATATTCCGGCACAGCCATGTTGCTCCACCAGTACATAGGAACCACTTCACTGCCTTCATTGACAATCCGCATCCTGCAGTTTAAGAACTGTTCTCCCTCCAGGAGCCAGAAGTCCATCTGATAAGTCACTCTCCGTATCCGCTCATACTCATACATCCTAAGCACAGGAGCGCCTTCCCTGGTCTCTGTCACCGCTGTATACAGCGCGTCTGTTGTAAAAGGACAGTGTCCGATCACACCGATGTTCCATTCCACTCCGCCGCTGAACCATGCATTGCGCACAGCCAGGTTACTAAATCTGAGCACATCATTTGTATAGAGCAGATTCTTCCCTGCCTTCTTATCCCACAGTTCCCACAGCCTTCCGCCGTAATCCGGAAGAAACACCGCCTTTAGAAATTCATTTTCCAGAACCGCGGTGCGGATCTCTTTCTCTTTTATCTCTCTGGTATAACAGTTATACTGACGGTACGGATATGCATTCTTCCTCCTGCCGTAACCTTCATAGATCTCATCGTCCTCATCCAGGCGAAATTCCAGGTCATTCTGCAGAATATGCTCCCCCATCACATCAGGCACGCTGCACTGGCTTCCCAGATCAGCGCCCATAATTCTTTTTGTCTCAAACTTTAGCTCTGGTTTCATTGTCCTCTTCCTCTGTTCTCCACTTTTATTCAATTTACCGTCAGGTCCTGTCTGCAGGGGTCTGACGTTTAGAAAAGAGTACCATATCAGGTGAGGACTGACAATGGTTCATCATTTATATTTCTTGCTTTTTTGTATTGATTTCTTGTCATAAATGAAACGGTTAACGAGAACAACTGCCAGGCTGACAATAAGGAGAAAATAAAAGTTAATTCCCCTGCTGACCAGCATGGAAGGGATCAGATATTCGCCGGTAAATACATGGACAAACACTGTCTGATACATAAGCTCAGTAATTCCCTGTGCACCGGGCAGAGGGAGCATATCCACCGCAATGTAGACAGCTGCCTGAAGAAGTATGACCTTCATCGCGCCGGATCCGTGAAGGCCGAACCCCAGATATACTACATAGGTCAGCACAAATACGCTGCACCTCTGTAAAAACGTCACTGCTATTACGCACAAAAGGCTTCCTTTGTGTCCTTTCAGCCATGATACTGCCTGTTGGTAACTGTCCACAAAGCTCTGGATCTTCTCCTCTCTCTTTTCAGAGGCTTTCCATATTTTCATGCGGATCAGCAGATTTTCAAAGAATTTCGCTCCTCCGAGAATCACCTTCGGGCAGAGCATCACGCCTAAGATCAGCACGACCAGAATCACATTCAGTGCAAGCCCCAGAAGATACAGGGGAAAGTAAACGCCAAGCTCTCCCCTTAAGGGACCGGACCAAAAGAACAGAATGCCCAGCCCTATAATTACAAGTACAAACTTATAGGCAAGCGCCACTGTCATAAGCACCACCGTGCTGTCCGATCCCCGGTTTCCATCTTTGTTCATGTAATAGAGCTGGACCGGCTGACCGCCTGTGGCGGACGGGGTGATTCCTGAATAGAAAAATCCAATAAAAGAATACTGGATGCACCTGAAAAGCGAGCTTTCTTTTCTTCCGTCCTTCTGCGCTTTCATCGAACGGAGCAGATACCAGATCATATACCCTTCCGCGCACACAAAAAATATGGCCAGAGCCACTGCAGGGAGCAGATACCAAGGCGACATTTCCCGGACTGCCCGCGCGATTTCCGACAGGTCTCTTCCGCCGAGCAGCGCATAGAACGTCATTGCCATAATCAGAAGGAATAAGCCGATCTGCAGCGCGCGTTTCTTAGGACTCATACAGGATTCCTCCGTTTCTCACGCCATAAGCCGGTTTCGAGATTTCGATAAGCTCTCTTAAGCTTCCTTCAAAAATTCTCTGTTTTTCGTAATATTCAAAGAAATCTCTCGGAGTTACCAGAGAAAAATGCTTTTCCCATCTACATATGCCGGCCTCTTCTAAAAGTTTTGCCGCATAGGAGGAACAGGTATAGTGTCCTCTCTGATAGAAGGGACGTTTTGCCAGGATAAACGGAAGTCCCACCACCGCGTAGTGATAACGGAATCTCCTGCGCATCGCCTCCCTCAGCTGTGTCTCTACGTACTGCTTCTGCTCTGCCGTGCATTCCACACTGCATACCATGTAATCCGCATCCGGAAACGCCCGGAGAATCTTCTCTTTTTCTTCTTTTTCAAACCCCGCTATCAGCGGAATCGACGGATATCTCCTCCCGATACTGTATGCCTCATCCAAAAATGGATCCAGGGCAACCGCCACATGGATATATTTCTGCTTTATTACCCGGCGGATAATCCCCGCGAAAAATCCCGGCGTGTCCACAAACGCAATATAAATCTGTGCCATAAGTATGTATGCCTCCCTTTTTTGCTTTACTGGAACTGATATACTTTTCTTGCGAACCGGTATCCGCCCACAGTAAGTTTCCCTCCAAGCCTGCCCGGCAGATAGGTAAGGCCGCTCAGAGTTGAAAATCTCAGACGGTGATAGAGGGCCGCATCGTATGACCGGATTCCTTCCCACATCTCCCGCCGTTTTCTCTCTGCCTCTGCTGTTTTGATCAGGAGCAGATGGATGGATGATATAGACAGCATAATGGAAATATTTCTCATCATATACGCCGCGAGCTTCGGATGCTTTTCTTTCACCTCATATAAATCAACGCTTCTCGCCACAAGGTCTGTTACGCGGATCTGCTGGTCAATGCGCTTCATCATCACCTTTTCATTGACAGACTGGTCGTCTCTCCCCAGATAGTAGTGATACAGATCAAGATCCATATAGCAGATCGTCTCCACATAAGGAAGGGGCTGATAAGAAAACAGGTTGTCCACGTAAAAGGTATGCTCCGGGAGTTTTACACCGGATCTTCTCAGCACGTCAGTCCGAAACATAAGAGCATGCATGATCAGGTACTGTGACGGATGAAACCGCCCGATGGTATCCCAGGTGCAGATATCTCCGTCCGGGAACACATTTCTGTAATCCATAGTCCTGCTTTTTCCTTCATCCAGATGATCGTACACATAGTTACAGACAAATAGATCTGGAAGACCGGCTTCCATGTGATACCCCCTGATCTTTTCCAGAAGCTTTAAGTACGCCTCCGCGTCCAGCCAGTCGTCAGAATCCACCACTTTATAGTAAAGTCCCTCAGCCATCTCGAGTCCTTTATTTACTCCGGAACCGTGCCCGCCGTTTTCTTTATGTACAGCCCGCACAAGATCAGGATACCTAGTCTGATATTCATCTGCTATCGCCGCCGTCCCGTCATTGGATCCATCGTCGATCAATATAATCTCCACGTCTCTGCCCCCGGGGAGCAGAGAATCCACACACCGTCTCATATAACTTTCGGAGTTGTAGCACGGAACAGCAAATGTAATGTACTTCATAACAAATCCTCCCTCTTTCGTCTGTCTTCTCATTTGATTCATCCTGATTTTAAAAAATCGTTCTTAAGATAACCGGAATGTAATTCTTAAGATTTTGAAAAGAATTTTTTAATGAAGTAAAAAGACGCCTTTAACTGTTAAATTTCAGTAAAGCGCGATCAGCGGCTGACCAGAGTCCGGATATAACAAACATCGCTATTCCGATCGGTACGACAATCAAAACCAAAACTGCCATCAGAATCCAGCTGATCCCCCTCCAGAAATATCTTTTTCCTTTTTCTGCTTCTCCATTCTTTTTCACTTTTTCACTGTTCACTGTATCTCACCTCAATAACCATGTAGGATTTACCGTTATTTTGTATTTGCTGTTGTTTTGTATCTGTAATTAATCCTACCAGAGTCTTTTGGGGTCTTCCATTCAGACAGCTTACAATTCTAAGACTGCACCTTACACTTTTGTAATACAGGTAAAAACATGAAAACTTTTTAAAATATTTTCTGGAACTATTGTGAAAACACAAAAAAAGTTATAACATAAATAAGATTTTTTAAGGAAAGGGAGGGATTCTATGAGTCAGAAAAATGCATTCTCAGACTATTTTGATGATGATTTTGAAGTAACTTATGAAGAAACCCCCGGGGTTATCTCAGATGCCCCGGAGGAAGAATACAGCACTCAGGAAACAATTGTGATGGATCATAAGGAGTATGAAGCGTACAGATCCCCCAAATACAAATATGACAAATATCATGATTACGAAGATGAATATGATGATGATATCGACGAATCCGTCGGCACTCCATCCCGGCGCGACCGCTCCACACGGAGAAAACGGAGCCGCAGCGTGCCTCTGGCCGCGCCTATACGAAAGGGCGGGCGGGCACTCTCCCGCATGACATCCGCACTGATCCGCTGTCTGACAGCACTGCTGATTCTGGCAGTTACAGCCTATGTCACATGGACATTCTGGCGGGCCAGTACCCTCTATGGAGATATCATGGAAGCTGTGCGCACGCGCAGTATCTCTCAGACACTTGCCGCGTATCTGTGCATACCGGCGATATTTCTTTTCTTCGAGTTTGTCTCTCTGTGCTGGTCCATGACCCGGGTCAGGGTAAGAGACGGTCTTGATACATGGAAGGAGGATACCGGCAGAGGTCTTTTCTCTTTTATCGCCGTGTTCGCTGTTTCCTATCTCTGCTTCCTGTTGAACCGCTTTCTCCCGGAATCTCCGGAAGTTCTTTACGGCATAAAGGGATCAATGGAAGTATACGGGTCCATGCACAATGTACTCTTCGGGCTCTGCGCGGCCGGCGCAGCTTCCTGCCTGCTGAGGAAATACTGGTCATCCAGATAGTCACGGGCTTTCAATCCGCACTCTGACCAGACGGTCGGCCTGCCTGCGCAGATTATTCTTGTATCCGGTTCCCCGGTATCTGCGGATCTGCTGTTCAGTCCGCCCCATCTGCGCGGCAGTCTGCCGCGTGGAAGCCCCATAGGAGAACAGATTAAATGCGCAGCAGTTTCTCACTGCTTCCGCGCTGTAAGAATGGATTCCCGCCTTCGTGCAGTATCGTTTCATCATGCGGCTGATATACATCGTATTCAGTCTCCGGCCGCTCCGATTATAAAACAGGCTTTCATGCTCATCTCTTACATCCATATATTCCATCAGTATCTTCCACGCATCCTCCGGAATGCAGCATGCTTCTTCCCGCCCATCCAGCAGTGCGTAAGGTCCGTCATCATAAATCACAAAATTCTCCGGACCGTTCAAAGATATAATTTCTGTGGAGGACATACCCGCACGATACATCAGCGTCAGAATTGTATAGGCCATCCTGTCCTCAGAAGCTGCCGCAAGAAGCGCATCCATATCCTCCGGAGGCACATATTTTGCCAGGTTCTTTTCTTTCGGCATATATTTCAGATAGGGAAAAAAGAAATCTTCCCTCCCGGAAAATTCTGCGAAAGAATGAAGCTCCCGGAACTTTTTTGTAACAGTGATCGGACTGATCTTTCCCGCCTCCGTCTTTTTCTTCATCATCTCATAGTATTTCCTTACGTCCGTCTGATCCGCATCGTTGAAATTCTTTTCCGAAAACCGGCAGAATTCCATAATGTCCGACCAGTACGACGCCTCTGTAGACGGACTGCGGAAACGGCTTTTAAATAAATTCCATGTCTCAGTATTGACAAATTCTCGTTCAGCGTTTTGGCTCAAAAGAACGGCCCCCTCTTCTTGTTCAAAATCAGTTTTATAAATGTTATAAATATTATTCATACTATAACATTTATATTAAAAAAATTCAACCATCTGTCATGAGGAAGGAAACGGCGTTTTACCCGTATAAGGACACGCAGCTGATGACAGATGGCCGTACTGTTACCTTTTTTCAACCATGCTATTCGTCAAATTCAAGAACCGCAATATGGAACTGAGGCGTCTCTTTCAGTTCACGCACTACGCCCCTCCTTGTTTTCAGCCGTTCTGCCTGCTTGAAATTCCCGCTCATTCCAAGCGCATGTTCAATCATGTAATAGTATGAAGTAGGCAGTACCCCTTCCGAAACATTTACTTCCATCCCAGGCTTCAATGCTTCTGTATTCTCAATTGTAAATTCCATTGTACGCATTATTTCTCACCTCAGCATAGTTCTGCCCGCACGAACCGCGCAGGCAGAGTCTTTCATTTTATATCAAATTCCGGCGGCTCATCCAGATGCTCTGAAACATACTTTCCATTTTTCTTTCTCTGACGCACACATTCTGTCAGAAGATACTCTATCTGTCCATTCACTGAACGGAAGTCATCTTCTGCCCAGGCTGCAATGGCGTTGTACAGCTTTTCGGATAGCCGTAAGGGGATCTGCTTTTTCTTTGAATCTGCCATAAGCGTCTCCCTCCCCTTCCACTAATACAGGCTTCCTGAATTCACTATCGGCTGAGCGTCCCGGTTCCCGCAGAGCACAACCAGCAGATTCGAAACCATTGCCGCTTTCCTCTCTTCATCCAGTTCTACCACACCGCTTTCATTCAGCCGGTCCAGAGCCATCTCCACCATTCCTACTGCTCCGTCCACGATCATCTTCCTTGCGTCAATGACTGCGGAAGCCTGCTGCCGCTGAAGCATGACAGCCGCGATCTCAGGAGCGTAAGCAAGATATGTAATCCTTGCTTCCAGAACTTCAAGTCCCGCTTCTTCCACTTTCTGCTGGATCTCATTCTTAATTCGCTCCGCCACAACTTCGCTGGATCCCCTCAGGCTTCCTTCGTCAGCGATCCCATCTCCCGTGGTATCAACATTCGGAGCCACGTCATACGGATAAATCCTTACAATATTTCTCAGGGCTGTATCACACTGCAGGGACAAGTACTCTTTATAATTATCCACATTAAATACTGCCTTCGCCGTGTCCACTACCCGCCACATAACCGCAATCCCTATCTCCACCGGATTGCCCAGACAGTCATTAATCTTCTGTCTGTTATTATTCAGCGTCATAATTTTGAGAGAAAGCTTTTTATTTCCTCCAATTTCCGCTCCGCCTGCGTTTATATTGAGCGCCATGGAGAGCGTCTGTTTCTTCTCCCCATTATCCACATCTCCGCTCTGATGAAGATGCGTGTTTGCAGCCGGATTCACACTGGAGCAAAACGGATTCACAAAATAAAATCCGTCTCCCTTTAAAGTCCCTACATAATTTCCAAACAAAGTCAATACAAGTGCTTCCTGGGGCTTAAGCACCCTGAGGCCGCAGAAAGGAATCCAGCCCAGGCAGAGCCAGATAATACTGATAATCAGAAGAACGGGAGTTCTGCCTTCTCCAACCATAATAGCGCCGAAAATCGTTCCTGCTATTGCGGCAAGATATAACAGCGTAGTCAGTATCAGAACAGCCATCCCATTCTTTTTGTCCGTCAGAACTTTTTCTTTCATTTTGATCTCCTCCTCACATACGAATAATTATTTTGATATCTTTATGATATCATTTTAATCATCATTTGTAAAGAATAACATTCAGCTATAAAGTTCACTAACGTCCTTTTACAAAACGTCCGAAAACAGAGACTTATTCCAAAGACGTATTCTGCGGGAATGGAGGACGGCTCAGGGCTTCGCTCCAGGGGATAAGGGAAACTAAAAGCTGCGGCGACAGACTAAAGGCAAGGACTGACGGTGGACAACTCGCATCCGCTCAGACAATTCCACCGTCAGTCCTAACGTCTGTCACCGCAGCTTTAACTTTCCCTAATCCCCTTCCGAAGGCGCCCGTCGCCATCCTCCATCCCCGCAGAATTTTTCCCGAAATGGGGCTGTTTTCTGGGCTTTTCAAGACGGAAGTCAGTGAATATATAGCTGTGAGAAGAAGCAGGCGCGGCCGGAAGACTTTCGCAGCCGAAAGCCTACAAGCCGCGCCAGTTTTGCGTTTCAGCCTATTTGGGCAATGACATTCCGACAGGGAATGCGCAGGAAGCGGAGCGGATGTTTGAAGCGTAAGTTCTTGGAGAGGGGCGTGTGGGGACTGTGACTTTGGAGGAATCGGATGGAAGATCTTAGAAGTCGGAGAGCTGTTGTTAAGCGGCGCGCAGGGCTTGTCTGAGCGCAGCGAGTTGCCCGGAGCGCCGCTTTGCTCTTAAACAGCTCTTCGAATTCTTAGATCCTTCCCAGATTCCGGAACGGAGCAGTACACACACGTCCCCTCTCAAAGGACACGTTTCAAACATCCCCTCCGCTTCCGGACGTGTTCCCCGGAAAGAGTTCTTGCGCTAAATAGCTGAACTCTTACCGTATAAAATTCGTCCTGCATGGCGTCTCTTTTTCCGGAAGTCCGTATTCTTTCTTCCCGAGAGCAATGCTCTTCATGAGAAACGCCATATTCTTTGCCAGTGTCCTCATCGTCTGCAGTCCTTCCAGATCCTGCGCCGCCTCTCCCGGCGCCGCGCCGTGAATACTGTTCCAGTACTGGCTTGACGCCACCGGCATCCCCGTAATTGTAAAATATTTATTCAGCTCGTCATATGTTGCCGAAAGTCCTCCTCGTCTCGCCGCCACAACAGCCGCCCCTACTTTCATCGTTTTATCAAAGTGGCTGCTGTAGAAAAGCCGGTCGAGAAATGCGATCAATGTCGCATTTGCAGACGCATAATAAACGGGACTGCCCACAACCAGGCCGTCACAGGACTCAAATTTTTCCGCTGCGGTATTTACTACATCATCAAAAACACATTTTCCCTTTTTCACACAGGTCCCACAGGCAATGCATCCCCTGACTGCCTGGTTGCCAATATGGAGAATCTCTGTCTCGATTCCTTCCTGCTCAAATACCTTTTCCATTTCCCTCAGCGCGATATTTGTATTGCCCTCCGCGTGCGGGCTTCCGTTGATCATTAAAACCTTCATCTTGATCACAGCCTCCTTGTATTTATAATCTGCTATTCCATAACAGACAAATTTTCAGTTTCACAGTAGTATTTAAAAGTGTTCCCCTAGCACAAACTGATCTTTGCCTTTTTTCTTTGCCTCATAAAGCAGGCGATCCGCACATTGGTACAGTTCTTCAATTGTGTCCCCTTTTTCAACCGGAATTACACCTATGCTGCATGTAAGTTTTTCCTCATCCCCCAGAATATCTCCAAACTGTTCCTTTAAATTATGTAAGGTATCTTCAATTTCTTTCTCTGACATTCCCTTCCTGGTCAGCACCACAAACTCGTCTCCCCCAAGACGTCCGATAATTCCCATATGCCCGAATACTGTCTGGAGATGAGCTGACACTTTTTTCAGAGCCGCATCTCCAGCCGGATGACCATGAACATCATTTATACGCTTAAACTCGTCTATATCAAGAATAATAAAGAACCCTGTCCCTTCCCCGCTCTTATCGCTCATGTTTTCAAGCATTGTCTCGCCAAACTGAAAAAACTGCTGGCGGCCAAGCAGGCCTGTCAGACCGTCTATCTTAGCCTCATAATACAGATAATTATAGTTTTTCTGGTATAGAATAATAATGATAATGACAAGAAGCGCCAGCGCAATCATGCCAAACAGGAACTGGATCTGAAGATGCATCAGATCGTAAGACATCTCTTCTGCAAGATCCAGTCCGTAAGTCGACATAACAGTGCGGATCCGGTTCGTAAAATAAATCGCCACACTAAAAGATGCCAAAAGAACCAGTATAAGCATTACCGTCAGCCGATGCTTATAGTGCGGAGAAATATCGTTCACCCTGTCTATTGTCTCAATGCGGGAGAAAAAATTCTTCACATAATCAGATTTAACGGCTATGTAACAGAAGACAACGATCACATCCGCTATTAAAACAAACGGGATGTAATCTGCCCTCATGCCATCTTCCAGCGTATTTGCCACCGTAAACCCAGCCTCAGGGAAAAATATCTGCATAAACAGATATACCAAAAATGTGTGCACACTTCTTCCAATAGAAGTCACAATAATAATTCCAGGGAGAGGATGACGGCTCCACTTTGCAACCCTATACATGAGTCCGATGAGCAGTCCGAAAACGGCTCTTGCCCCAGTACTCAGAAGAATGCTTGCGGCCGGCTTCCCACTCATCACCGGAGAAAAAATTGCATCCCCCGCTCCGATATAAAAGGCAGATGCCTTCCACATGGATGTCATGCCGAAAATAATCCCTATAATCATCGATTCTCGCGGGCCAAGCACACACCCTGCCACTAGCACAGGAATATACACAAATGTGAGAGATATCGGCGCAATATGAACATATCCCAAAAAAGAAAAAGACATAAAAAGTTCAATGGCGACCAGTCCCCAGAAAAGATATTTGTTACATTCCAGATTCTTATCGCATTTATGAACTGACGAAAACATATTTTTAACTCCCATTTCCACAGAAAAAGACCTGTCAGAAGCATTCCTGTTCTGACAGATCTTATCATCACCTTTTTAGAACTTGCCTGCCTTAGCAGCCTCCTCTACAGAAACTGCAACTGCAACAGTCATACCAACCATCGGGTTGTTTCCTGCTCCGATCAGACCCATCATCTCAACGTGAGCCGGTACGGAAGAAGATCCTGCGAACTGTGCGTCAGAATGCATACGTCCCATTGTATCTGTCATACCGTAGGAAGCCGGTCCTGCCGCCATGTTATCCGGGTGAAGTGTACGGCCTGTACCGCCGCCGGAAGCAACTGAGAAGTACTTCTTTCCTGCCTCTACACATTCCTTCTTGTAAGTTCCCGCAACCGGATGCTGGAAACGTGTCGGGTTCGTAGAGTTACCTGTGATGGAAACGTCAACTCCCTCTTTCCACATAATAGCAACACCCTCGCGCACATCATTTGCGCCGTAGCAGTTTACTTTAGAACGAAGTCCGTCAGAATATGCTGTACGGGATACTTCTTTGAGCTCTCCTGTATAATAGTCATACTCTGTCTGAACATATGTAAACCCATTGATCCTGGAAATGATCTTTGCAGCGTCTTTTCCAAGTCCGTTTAAGATAACACGAAGCGGTTTTTTACGAACTTTGTTTGCCTTCTCGGCAATACCGATCGCACCTTCTGCCGCTGCGAAAGACTCATGTCCTGCAAGGAAGCAGAAACAGTCAGTTGAATCTTCCAGAAGCATCTTTCCGAGATTTCCATGACCAAGACCTACTTTACGCTGATCAGCAACAGATCCCGGAATACAGAAAGCCTGAAGGCCTTCTCCGATTGCCGCTGCAGCGTCTGCCGCATTTCTGCATCCTTTCTTAATTGCGATTGCTGCACCTGTAATATATGCCCAGCATGCATTTTCAAAACAGATCGGCTGAATGCCCTTGATCTGATTGTAAACATCCAGTCCGGCATCTTTTGTGATCTTCTCCGCCTCTTCCAGGGAAGCGATGCCGTAGCTGTTTAAAACTTCATTGATTTTATCAATTCTTCTTTCATATGATTCAAATAAAGCCATTTATATATCCTCCTGATTTATTTACCTTTGCTGAGACTGCCAATTAAACATCCGCGGTTTTATACCGCTTTGCTTATCGTACTGACCCGCTTGCTTTGTCTGCCTATATGTATTATTCTTTACGCGGATCGATAATCTTCACTGCATCATCAACACGGCCATACTGTCCTTTTGCCTTCTCCCAGGCATCGTTCGGTGTATCGCCGTTCTTGATAAAGTCTGTCAGTTTTCCAAGGTTAACGAACTGGTATCCGATAATCTCATCATTCTCATCAAGAGCGATACCTGTAACATAACCTTCCGCCATCTCAAGGTAACGAGGACCTTTTGCGAGTGTACCATACATTGTACCAACCTGAGAGCGAAGTCCTTTTCCAAGATCCTCAAGACCTGCGCCGATCGCAAGTCCGTCTTCGGAGAATGCGCTCTGTGTTCTTCCGTATACGATCTGAAGGAAGAGTTCTCTCATTGCTGTATTGATCGCATCACAAACGAGATCTGTGTTCAGGGCCTCCAGGATTGTCTTGCCCGGAAGGATCTCAGAAGCCATAGCTGCGGAATGTGTCATTCCGGAGCATCCGAGTGTCTCAACCAGCGCCTCCTGAATGATACCGTCTTTTACATTCAGTGTCAGCTTACAAGCTCCCTGCTGCGGTGCACACCAGCCCACACCATGCGTAAAACCAGAGATATCCTTGATCTCTTTAGCTTTCACCCATTTTGCCTCTTCCGGGATTGGAGCCGGTCCGTGATTCGCGCCCTGAGCCACCGGACACATCATTTCTACTTCATGTGAATAAATCATGTTAAAACTCCTTTCAATATGTATGATTTTCTTCTTCATACGGCACACTTGATATTTCCGCACAAAAACCGACAGCCCCGCCGCTGTCTTAAACCGGCTTGTCGGACTGTCCGTGCGTCTGCCATCCGGAGCTGCCTGACGCGCCGGATCTCACCTGCACCATATACTGCTATTTTCGCATAATTTACATCATTCGTCAATCGTCACTTTGACAATATTTTCACGCTTTCAGCCGGTCTATGAGCATCTGGAGAGCAGTCTCGACTGTATGGAGACGGTTTTCCATCCGGTTTCCTTTGAATCTGCACTCTTTTACCTCTGTTGTACCTTTGAAACAGCACCCGATATACACAAGTCCTACCGGCTTATCCGGCGTACCTCCGCCAGGTCCCGCAATTCCCGTCGCGCTCAAAGCCGCGTCTGCCCCCGCCGCAGCCGCGGCGCCACGGGCCATCTCGCGGGCAGTCTGCTCGCTGACAGCGCCATAAATCTCCAGCGTATCATGGCTCACGCCGACGAGACGTTCTTTCGCCTCATTAGAGTATGTCACGTACCCTTCATTCAGCACATCCGAAGCGCCTGCCACATTTACAATTGTCCCTGCAATCAGGCCTCCGGTACAGGACTCCGCTGTTGTCACTGTCAGTCCCCGGGCAGCAAGCAGCTCTACCACCTGTTCTTCCAGACTTTTTTTGCAGTCAGATTCTCCCTCATAAGTTCCGGCAGCTTTCGGTTTTAATTCCATTTTACATGCCTCCCTTTGTCAGAACCTCCCGGTTCTTCCATACATAATCAGCCAGAGAAATGATCGTCAGTGCCACTGCAATCCAGATCAGCACAGTCCCGATCATGTCAAATACACCGCCAAAATCCGCGATCAGTACAATGATCATTGCCATCTGGAATACCGTTTTAAACTTGCCCCAGTAACTTGCCGCAATAACAATTCCGTTGTCTGACGCCACAAGACGGAACCCGCTGATAATAAATTCTCTCGCAATAATAACAATCACAATCGCCGCGTCCAGCCTGCCAGAAGGAATCAGGCAGATCATGGCTGAGCATACAAGCAGTTTATCGGCAAGAGGATCCATAAACTTGCCGAAATTTGTCACCAGATTATATTTTCTCGCAATTTTCCCGTCCAGCATATCCGTCAGGCTGGCAATGACAAAAAGCGCCAGCGCAATCCACTTATTCGCAGCGCCGCCTGTGTCTGTAAGCATAAAAAACACAAAAAACGGCACCATGATAACCCGAAGTACGGTCAGTTTGTTTGGCAGATTCATAATAATTCTCCTATCAGATCATAATCTACAGCTCCGGTTACTTTCACTTTTGCAAAGTCCCCGGAAATCAGTTCCTCTTCTGTGTTAATAAAAATTAATCCATCCACATTCGGAGCATCCCGGTACGTGCGGCCCACATATGCGTTTTCATCAGCCACTTTTCCCTCTATCATCACAAGCACTTCCTGGCCGATCATCCGCTCCGCATTGTCGAATGCAATCTCCTGCTGAAGCTCCATCAGGTCTGCCTGCCGCTCTTCTTTGAGTTCTTCGTCAATCTGATCCGGCATGTCTGCAGCCGGCGTGCCCTCTTCCGGTGAGTAAGTAAACACACCCAGCCGGTCAAATTCCATCTCATCCACAAATTCCATCAGTTCTTCATGCTGTTCCTGTGTCTCTCCCGGGAACCCGGTGATCAATGTTGTCCTCAGGCAGATATCCGGAATCTCCCGCCGCAGTTTTGTAATAATGTCAACCAGCTCCTGCTTTGAAGTTCTGCGTCCCATGCGCTTGAGCACTGAGTCATTCGCATGCTGGATGGGGAGATCCAGATAATGGCAGATCTTTGGTTCCTCCTTCATCACACGGATCAGGTCATCTGTAATTTCCTCCGGATAGCAGTAAAGAATTCTGATCCACTGAATTCCGCTGATCCCACACAATTCTTTGAGCAGTCTGTGGAGTGATTTTTCTCCATACAGATCCTTTCCGTAAAGTGTTGTCTCCTGCGCCACAAGGATCAGTTCCTTTACTCCCTGCTGTGCAAGCTGCTCCGCCTCGTGTATCAGACGTTCCATGGGAACGCTTCTGAAGTTCCCGCGGATCTTTGGAATAATACAGTAAGTACAGTGCTTATCACACCCCTCTGCGATCTTTAGGTAGGCAAAATGTCCGCCTGTTGTCACAAGTCTCTTCGTCTCCGGCAGGGGAAGCGCATCAAGATCGGAGAGCATAACCTGATGTTTTCCTCCGAGCGCCGCATCCACTGCATCCAGAATCCGGTCATACGCCGTAGTTCCAAGAACCTCGTCCACTTCCGGTATCTCATCCATGATTTCCTGGCGGTATCTCTCAGCCAGACATCCCGTCACAATCAGCGCTTTTACATTTCCTTCTTTTTTATATTCTGCCATCTCCAGAATATTCTGGATGCTTTCCTCCTTGGCGTCATGAATAAAACAGCAGGTATTGATCACGATAATATCCGCCTGTGTCTCATCATCTGTCATCTCATATCCCCTGGACGCGAGCAGGCCCAGCATCACCTCTGTATCCACCAGATTCTTGTCACATCCCAGGGAGATAAACAATATCTTCATATACATTCTCCGTTTCATTCAGAATAAAAAAGCAGATACCCCATGTGCATCTGCCTGTTTCATCTCTTACTCTTCCGCGTTTTCAGCCAGAATCTTCAATTTTCCGCTGTTGAGCTCCTCAATTGCAATTGACAGGGGTTTCTCACCCGGTTTTGCATTCACCAGCGGAAGATCGCCGGCAATGAGCTGTCTCGCGCGTTTGGACGTTGCCATAACAATAGAGTAACGGCTGTTGACGATCTTAGAATCCCCCTCCTCTACATCTTTGTTTACTACCTTCATCAAATCTGTGTAAGATGGGTGCAGCATATTCAATCTTCTCCTTTCAATCTTTTCAAATCTTCTCTTATGTCCTTCATAAATGCTTTATTTCGGAAGCTTCTGTGGTGCTCACCCTGAATAATCTCGTGCAGTTCTTCCACACAGGAATCCAGGTTATCGTTGACGATCAAATAATCGTAACTGTCCATGCCTTCTGCTTCTTCACAGGCACGATCCATTCTGGAGCGGATCACATCCATAGTCTCCGTGCCTCTGCCTACAAGGCGGGCTTTCAGCTCTTGAGCACTGGGCGGTGTAACGAAAAGAAGCAGCGTGCCCGGAAAACTCTTGCGTACTTTCAGAGCTCCCTGGATCTCGATTTCAAGAATCACATCTTTTCCCTCTTTAAGCTTCTGCTCTACATACGCCCGCGGAGTACCATAATAATTTTCCACGTATTTAGCATACTCTATCAGCTCGCCTTTGGCAATCATTTTTTCAAATTCGTCTTTTGAAATAAAGAAATATTCTCTTCCATCTTCTTCGCCCTCCCTCGGTTTTCGAGTAGTCGCCGAAATAGAAAGCGCATATGTATCCGGATATCTGGAAAGCAGTTCCTTCATAAGCGTTCCCTTACCCGATCCGGAAAAACCGGACACCACAATCAATATTCCTTTTCTGTCCATATTTCTTATCCCCCTGCTGAACTGATCATATTTTGATCTGTTCCACTATTCGATATTCTGAATCTGTTCCCGTATCTTCTCGATCTCTGTTTTCAGGCTTATCGCCCGGTCAGAAACTTCAATGTCATTCGCCTTTGATAAAATCGTATTCGCCTCTCTGTTCATTTCCTGGGCGATAAAATCAAGCTTACGCCCGATTTCATCCTTCTCTTCGAGAGTGCTCCTCATGTGCCGGATATGGCTTTTCAGTCTCACAACTTCCTCATCTGTACAGATCTTATCTGCGAAAAGGATTACCTCTGCGGCAATACGGTTCTCCTCAATCTGAGTATCCGAAAGGAGTTCTTTCATCTTTTCCTCCAGCTTCGCACGGTATTCTGCCACGATCTGAGGGGATCGTTCCTCAATAAAGCTGATCTGCTCTTCCAGCGCATTCAGTTTCGAGAGAATATCCTTCTTCAAATTCTCCCCTTCTGTTTTTCTCGTCTCTACAAACTGGGTAAAGGCTCCTTCCAGCGCTTCTTTCAGCCCGTTCCACAGTTCTTCCTCATCCTCTGCCTGTTCCTCCATGGTAAATACTTCCGGGCAGCGTGCCAGCGTGGAGACTCGTACATCATTCTCCAGGCCGAACTTCTCTTCCATCTGGCAGAAATACTTCATGTACTCAGCCGCGATCGTCTCATTGTATTTCACAGACACCTGAGACTGAGAGAGATCTTCATAGCTGATGAATATATCCACTTTTCCTCTGTTGGCGTAAGACTTGAGAAGTGTCCGTATAGCCGTATCAAAAAAATTCAATTTCTTCGGCATCCTGATGTTCACATCCAGATACCGATGGTTCACACTCTTTAATTCAACTGTAAATTTTCTGGATTCCTTTTGAATCTCACATCTTCCGAATCCCGTCATGCTCTTAATCATGCTGTTCAACCTCTGCTTCTTTCATATCCACATGCGTCAGAGAGCTTCCGCTTCGCTTCACCTCTCTGATATGGCGTCCGCCATATCCCAGGTAAGAAAGAGAGCATCGCCTGCAAGCGAGCTTGCGCAGTGTTCTCTCTTGACGCTTCCACATGCGTCAGAGAGCTTCCGCTTCGCTTCACCTCTCTGATATGGTGTCCGCCATATCCCAGGTAAGAAAGAGAGCATCGCCTGCAAGCGAGCTTGCGCAATGTTCTCTCTTGACGCTTCCACATGCGTCAGAGAGCTTCCGCTTCGCTTCACCTCTCTGATATGGCGTCCGCCATATCCCAGGTAAGAAAGAGAGCATCGCCTGCAAGCGAGCTTGCGCAATGCTCTCTTTCTTACCTGGCGCATGTGTGGACTGTGGTCACATTATACCTCTTGTCGGAGGGTGTGGTCAACACACTTTTTCCTACTGTTGGGCTAAAGAATATCTGCAATTCCCGAAAATTATTTGTCCTTCTATAATCTGCTCTCTCGCAGTATAATTACGATTTGTTCCTGACTATTATGGAAGCTTGCACACTCATTAATTGTTTTTTTCAGAAAGCGTATCAGGTAAGTCAAAATGAGAAATAAAGAAAACATTGATTTTATATATAAGCAAAATCTGGAAGAATCTATTATTGAATATCTAGCCAGAGAAAAAAACTTAGAATTGCGGCATGCAATGGATATTTATTATCGGAGCAGACTGGCAAAACAGATTGAACAGGGAACTTATGGAATAGAAAATATGGATTATAAATATCTTGCTCAGGATTTGATTGAGAATGAACCGGAGCTATTTTCAAAATTGAATTAATATCCGCACTAGGATACGTTATGGAGAGCCATACCACAAGTAAGTGCGGTTCGAAAGAGAGTGGACAGATGATGTACCTCTCTCTTTTTGTATATACTAAGAAAGAAAATGACAGGGGAATGTCAGGATGCTATAATAGACAAAAATGGGTTGACAACTTGGAAGTTGTCGGAAAGGATTTTTATATAATCCTGTTGCATTTTGACTAATTACAGGATTGAAATCCTGAATTTGAGGAGATTAGATATGGAAGTGAAAATAAATACATTAACACCAGAACTGTTTCTGGATTTATACACATCAGTTGGGTGGGAAGCACCGTGTGTCGAACAAGTCAAAAAGGCTTTGAGTAATACCGTCGCAACATTTACGGCTTATGATAAAAAACAGCCGATAGGAATGGTGCGGTTGCTTGGAGATGGAGGTATGTCATTTTATATCAAGGATTTTGCGGTAATACCAGCCTATCAGGCAATGGGGGTGGGAACGCTGTTGATTGAATGTTTAGAAAAATATATAAGAGATAATATCAGTCGTGAATGGAAGGTAAGTTTAGAATTGATCAGCACGAAAGATGCCCTCCCGTTTTATAAGAAAAAGGGATTTGAAGAAAGACCTTGTGAATGGGATGGGCCTGGGATGTTTAAGATGATTTTATGAATCAAATAGTCCAACTACGTTTAATGAAATGATAAATTTCAACTTAATACTGTTTGCTTCATTTGGAAAATATAGTTATAATGAATTTAAGACAGCGGATAAAAAAGAATCGAAATAACAAGGGAGGTAAGATAATGCCAGAAATATCACTTTTTTACGGAATAAGAATTACTATGTATTATGATGATCATAATCCACCTCATTTTCACGTTGAGTACAACGGAAAAAAAGCGTTAATAGATATTGTCGAGGCATGCGTTATTAAAGGCTCTCTTCCATCACGTCAGCTTAAGTTGGTTTTGGCGTGGTGTGTGATTCATCAAGATGAACTAATGCAAAATTGGGAACTGGCAAAAGATGGCAAGCCGTTAAATAGAATCAACCCGTTGGTTTAAAATGAGAGGTGATACTAAATGTCTGATTATATTCCAAGTGTTGTACAGGTAATACCATATGAAGACTATACGATAGATGTATATTTTGATGATGGGAAAATTGTTTGTTATAATGCTAAAACGGATATGTCTCCTAAACTATTTGAAAGGATTTGCAGTAAAGATATTTTTCTGGAACGATGTACGGTTTTAAACGGTACACTGGCCTGGGATCTTGCAGGTGGACACAATGAAAGTGCCTGTATTGACATAGATCCATTTGTTCTTTATGAATTAAAAAGAAGTGAAGAAAGAATTGCTTAACTAATTAAAACCGTACTTGGATACGTTATGGGGAGCCATATCACAAGTAAGCGGTACGAGGGATTTGTTTGAATGAAATGAGTTATCCCTCCTGCCGCTTCTGCGCTTTTTAGCTGAACTTTTATCCTTTTAAAGCGTGTTTTTTCTGAACATATTCATCCATGGCGTCAGCAATCATCTTAGAACATTTCACTGCCTCTACCACAGTCTTTGCTCCGGTCACGACATCGCCGGACGCAAAGATCCCCTCCATTGTTGTCTCCCCTTTTTCGTCTGTTTTCAACAAGCCTTTACTATCTACTTTCAATTCTTTATCCCTATTTACCAGCCGGTCCTGCGGTCCCTGTGAAATAGAAATTATGATACTGTCCGCCGGAACAAGTCTGGCCGTTTCCTCATGCTTAATCATCTTTCCATCCTCGGTCCATTCCACATCGCAGATCACAGCGCCTTCATCCCTTATTTCTATTGCAGTCTGAAGATACTCAAATTCTACCCCATCGATTTTCGCATACTCTACTTCTTTCGGGGACGCTGCCGGCACTTCTGTTACCGAATAGACTGTCACATATTGAGATCCTTTTCTGATCGCGGTTCTTGCCACATCCATTGCGGCATTTCCCGCGCCGATTACAATCACCCGCTCTCCCAGATCGAATACATCCGGATTATTCAGATAGTTAATGCCATAATGTACATTTCCAAGTGTCTCACCCGGAACATTCAGCCGATAGGGCCGCCATGTTCCTGTTCCGATAAAGACAGCGTCATATCCGTCTGCGAGCAGGTCATGTACTGCCGTAGAGCCGCCAAGTGCGAAATTAGGGCGGAATTTTATCCCCAGTTTTTTCATCTTTTCATAATACCGGTCCAGTATAGTCTTAGGGAGCCTGAATTCCGGAATGCCATATCTGAGAATTCCTCCGATTTTCTCTCGCACCTCAAAGATTGTAACTTTATAGCCGCGCTCAGCCATGAGGATCGCAATCGTTATTCCCGCCGGCCCGGCTCCTACTACACCGATACGACAGCCGTTCCATGGCTTTTTGTCAAGCTGCATTTTGTCAAAACATGTGTCTGAAATATAATTCTCAATAGAAGAAATGTGTACAGGCTCTCCTTTGATTCCCTTCACACAGTGCCCCTCACACTGTTTCTCATGGTCGCATACAAGAGAGCAGATCACGGAGAGCGGATTATTCTGGAAAACCATTTCCGCCGCTTCTGTCATCTCCCCTTCAAGAAACATCTGAATCATCTGGGGAATGGGCGTATGAATCGGACATCCCTCCCTGCACCTGGGTTTCTTACAATTTAAACATCTTTTTGCTTCATCAATCGCGTGTAATCCCATGTCACACTACCTCCTGAGTCACATTATCTCACATTCTCTGAGATTTATTTTGGCATAAAAAATAAAAAAATCAATATTTGTTATTTTCTTAACTTTTTATAACAGTTCAGCCATCCATCATCAGGAGACGGTTTTATGCCCCATAAGAATCCGGCGGCTCATGCGCAGTGGTATTTTCCTGTCCTTTCAGCACTTTTGTATGCAATAAAAAACAAAAAGCCCGAGAGTCTGCGGCCGAAACTGATGAAATTTTAACGCATTTCTCAGAAATGTTTCGCAATCACTGCTGCTTTCCGGCCGCCCCGCCCGGGAAGTTAATGAATATACAGGTCTTTTTCCCCGGCCGGGTTTATGTTATACTCTATTTCAGGCGGCAGTTCAGCCATCAAAAATGGCGGAGCTGATTTATGTCTGCATAAACTCATTTCAGATTTATAGCGAATTCCCGGACAGGGAACATAGAAACGGAGATATTATTATGGCATTTGACGGAATTGTCGTGGCGGATCTTGTCCACGAATTAAGGGAAGAACTGCTCGGCGGGCGCATCGCAAAGATCGCGCAGCCCGAGACGGACGAACTTCTTCTTACAATAAAATCATCATCCGGGCAGAGGCGGCTTTTGATCTGCGCGGACGCATCGCTTCCGCTTATATATCTTACAGACAGCAATAAGCCGGGCCCTATCACTGCCCCAAATTTCTGTATGCTTTTAAGGAAGCATATCAGCAATGGCCGGATCACGGACATCCGCCAGCCCAGACTGGAGCGGATCATTATTTTCACAATTGAGCATCTTGACGAGCTGGGGGATCTGTGCCGGAAAAATCTGATTGTGGAAATCATGGGCAAGCACAGCAATATTATCTTCTGCACGGAAGATGGGAAGATCATTGACAGTATCAAACATGTGTCCGCGCAGGTCAGTTCTGTGCGCGAAGTGCTGCCCGGAAGAGAATATTTTATTCCGGATACCATGCACAAGGCAGATCCTCTGACTGTGGGAGCAGAGGAATTCGCCCGTCTGCTCGCGGAAAAACCCATGCCCGTATCTAAGGCGATTTATACCAGTTTTACCGGAATCAGCCCGGTCACAGCGGAGGAAATCTGTTTTCTTGCAGGACTGGATTCCTCTGTCCCGGCAAAAGAATATTCTGATGATATTCTGCTGCATCTGTACACACAGTTTAAAATCTATCTCTCGGCAGTAAAAGAGCAGCGTTTCTCCCCCGCCATCTACTATGACGGGCGGGAACCGAAAGAATTTTCCGCTCTGCCCCTGACTCATTTTGCGCAGTGCCAGAGGACAGAATATTCTTCCATATCTGAAGTGCTCCGCACTTACTACGCACAGAGAAGCCGGCTCACCCGCATCCGGCAGAAATCCGCGGACTTGCGCCATGTAGTTCAGACGGCTCTGGAGCGCAATCGAAAGAAATATGACCTTCAGCTGCGCCAGCTCAAAGACACAGAAGGCCGGGAGAAATTCAGAATCTACGGAGAACTGATCAACACCTACGGGTACAATGTGCCTGAGGGCGCAAAACAGCTGGAAGCGCTCAATTATTATACAAATGAAATGGTCAAAATTCCTCTGGATCCCACAAAGACGCCGCAGGAAAACGCCCAGCGTTACTTTGGCAGATACAACAAGCAGAAACGCACCTTTGAAGCGCTAACCGAACTGTGCCGAGAAACCAAAGATGACGTAACCTATCTGGAATCGATTCAGACAGCTCTTGATATTGCTCAGACAGAGGACGATCTGGCAGGGATTAAGGAAGAACTCACAGAGGCCGGGTATATTAAGCGGAAATTCACACGAAAAAAAGCAAAAGTAAAGAATACGCCCCTACACTACATCTCAAGTGACGGATATCACATTTATGTGGGAAAAAATAATCTTCAGAATGAGGAACTTACCTTCCACTTCGCAGAAGGAAACGACTGGTGGTTCCACGCCAAGCAGGCTCCCGGCTCCCATGTCATCGTAAAATCCGGAGGGAACGAGCTCCCGGATCGCACTTTCGAAGAAGCCGGGCGGCTGGCCGCATACTATTCCAGTATGCGCGGCAGTGAGAAAGTTGAGATCGACTATGTAGAGAAAAAACATGTCAGGAAACCCAAAGGGGCCAGACCAGGATTCGTAGTATACTATACCAATTACTCTCTCGTAATCGACAGTGATATCAGCGGGATACAGGAAGCAGAGTAATATTTCAGCTATAAAGTTCACTAACGCCCGGATGCGAAACGTCCGAAAACAGCGTCGATTCCAAAGACGTATTCTGCGGGGATGGAGGACGGCTCAGGGCTTCGCTCCAGGGGATAAGGGAAACTAAAAGCTGCGGCGACAGACTAAACGCAAGGACTGACGGTGGACAACTCGCATCCGCTCAGACAATTTCACCGTCAGCCCTAACGTCTGTCAACGCAGCTTTAACTTTCCCTAATCCCCTACTACAATATATTTATGGTTAATACCCCTTACAGCCAGTAAGGAATTACCCATCTTGTTGCTCAAGCTGTTAGAATGAGTATGGCAATAGGTCTGGCCTTAATCCCCCAGGATATAGCGTCCGTTTCGGAGTCAGCCAACCAGCCCTCATTCGCAGCATTCGTTTTACGCAGGTTGAACCCTACTACAATATATTTATGGTTAATACCCCTTACAGCCAGTAAGGAATTACCCATCTTGTTGCTCAAGCTGTTA
>CALWTQ010000046.1 GCA_944384505.1 uncultured Mediterraneibacter sp. | reverse complement strand
CCCTGGAGCGGAATCCAGAGCTATCCTTCATCCCCGCAGAATACGTCTCAGAAATAGCCTCTGTTTTCGGACGTTTTTCCTGCGGAAGTTAGTGAACTTTATAGCTGAACAGCCCTATGAGAGCCGTCCATTCTCCATCTGATACACCTTCTCAGCAACCGCCATTGTAGATTCTCTGTGCGACACCAGCACTACTGTCTTATCCCTGCAGCTCTCCCGCAGTGATTTCAGCACGATTCCCTCATTTAAGGAGTCCAGATTGCTGGTCGGTTCGTCGAGGAGCAGAAGCGGCGCGTCATGCAGAAATGCTCTGGCGATTCCGATCCGCTGGCGCTCCCCGCCGGAAAGTGTATCCCCCAGCTCGCCCACCGGCGTGTCGTACCCTCCTGGAAGGCTCATGATAAACTCGTGAAGCGAGGCTTTCTTCGCTGCTTCCTCAATCTCTTCCCTGGATGCCCCCGGCTTTGCCACTGCAATGTTATTGGCTATCGAATCATGGAAAAGGCAGGTTTCCTGGGTGACATAGCTTTCCATATTTCTTAAGTCTGACGTGTTGACAGAAGAGATCCGATGCGTGCCTATGTCAATTCTTCCGCTGTCCGGATCATAAAACCGCATGAGCAGCTTAAGCAGAGTAGATTTTCCTGAACCGCTTTTCCCATGGATGCCAACCCTGCTGCCCTTTGGAATCGTTATGGAATAGTCTTTCAGGATCTGCTCATCCTCATAGGAGAAATTAATGTTGTCACACTCCACTGTATCGAACTGGGTTTCAGGCGCGCCTTCTACCTCGCGGATCACCGGTTCCTCCTCCAGGAGGGATAGTACTCTCTCTCCGCTGGCCAGGGTCTGCATCAGATTATTGGACAGGCCGGACAGGGCCACTACGGGACCAAATGAGCTCATCATCAGGATTGTGCACAGCAGCATCCCATCGAATCCAAGGTTTCCTTCCACACAGAGCCAGGCGGTAAGAAACAGCATGCCGAATGAGAAGACAAGAATCAGGACGTTGGTAACCCCTCTCTGGTTTCCTTCCAGATCCTTCATCTCTCTCTGGCGCGCGTCAAGCCCCGCACTCATCTGCTCCAGTTTCTTTGTCTGGTCTTCTCCGCAGCCATACTGGATGGTCTCATCCAGCCCGCGCAGGGAGTCCAGCACAAAGCTGTTCAGTCTGCCAAACTCATTGCGGAATGCCATTCCCTTGCCCGCGCCTTTTGCCGAGTTCCACAAAGGCACTGCCACGCCCACAAGCAAATATCCTGCCAGGGCGGTCAGTCCGGCCAGTACATGATAATGAAAGAAAATAACTTCCAGAATCAATGATGTAATCACCGCAATTGCGATCGGAGAGATCGTATGAGCATAGAATACTTCCAGAAGCTCGATATCTGATGTAATAATAGATATCAGATTCCCCTTCTCCCTTCCGTCCAGCTTTGCCGGGCAGAGCTTTCGAAGCGCGGCGAATACCTTGTGACGGATCAGCGCCAGCAGTTTAAAGGCAATATAATGATTGCAGGCCTGTTCTCCATAGTGCAGGATTCCTCTCAGTACAGCCGCTGTTCCAAGGCTGATAAATAATATCGCAAGCGATATATTTTTCTGCAGTCCCATCAGGTTAAGCAATGCCATGCCAGCCAGCACTGTCAAAAAGATAGCGCACAGATATCCGAGCACTCCCAGAAAGACTGCAGCGCTCATCACATGCAGAAGCGGCCGTACAAGCCCGATCAGCTGTCCCATTATCTGTATCCCGCTTCTTCTTTCTTCTCCTTTTTTATTCATGCGCTCGCCTCCTCCGGTTCCGGGGCCAAACCCTGACCTGATTTTATCGTTTCATCCTCTTTATTTGCTGCATATTTATATGTTTCGTATTTGTCTGTTCCGTATTTATCTGCTTCGTGTTTATCTGTCTCGTATTCAATGAACGTCTCACCAGTTTGGGACTGACAGAGTTCCTGTTGCATGCGATACATTTTTTCGTAACCTCCCTTAAGGCGCAGCAATTCCTTATGAGTCCCTCTTTCTTTGATTTGGCCGCTTTCCAGGAAACAGATCTGATCTGCCGTGCGCGCGTTTGCCAGGCGGTGGGAAATGAAAAGGATCGTCTTTTTCCCCGCAAGATCCCGGATCACTTCCATAATCTTCTCTTCGCTCTCTACATCAATATTGGATGCGGCTTCGTCAAAGATATACATGGGGCTGTCGTGGAGAAGCGCTCTTGCGATAGAAAGCCGCTGGCGCTGTCCGCCTGAAAGGTTTTCCCCCTGTTCCTCCAGACATGTTTTTAACCCATCCTGATTCTTCAGGAAATCATAGAGACTGACCTTTTTCAGAGCTTCCTCCATCTCTTCATAGGAAGCGTCCGGTTTTCCCATACGCAGGTTATCTTCAACAGTTCCCTTAAACAGATAACTGTTATGGCGGACAAGAGTAATGTTGTCCATCAGATCTGATTCCCCAAGCCGGGGAAGCGGGATTCCATTGATTTTGATTTCTCCTGAAAAACCTCTGCTCCGCCCGGTAAGAAGAGACGCTATGGTGCTCTTCCCGCATCCGGATACGCCCACCAGCGCGCAGAAGCTCCCGGATGGTATTTCAAGTGTAATGTCTTTTAATACCGGACGTTCCTCTTCATAGGCAAATTCTACATTGTTCATGCTGACTGTGATCTTCTGTTCCCCGCCCTTAAGCCGCAGGCTCTCAGCCCCCTGGTTTGGCTCTTCCAGATCAAGGATCCGGAATATCTTATCGCTGGCTGACATTCCGTTCATAGCGATATGGAAGAAAGATCCAAGGAGCCGCAGCGGGATAAAGAATTCAGACGCCAGAAGAATAATAGAAAAAGCGCCGGCAAGAGTTACATTTCCCGCCATATATTCATTTACCGTTACAACCATGCCTACAGCCGCGCCCCCGTAAGCCACAAGATCCATCACACTGACTGAATTAAGCTGCATGGTCAGCACTTTCATTGTGATCTTCCGGAAACGCTCCGACTCCGCGTCCATCTCAGCCGCCTTCATCCCGTCCGCCTGATAAATTTTCAGAGTAGTCAGGCCCTGGAGGTTTTCGAGAAAGCTGTCCCCCAGCTCTGTATAAATTCCCCAATACTTACTCAGCAGCTTTTTGGCGAATTTCTGCACAGCCACAATAGAGACCGGGATCAGCGGCACACAGATCAGAAGCACAACACACGCTTTCATGCTGATTCGCGACAGAACCAGAAAGAGCGTCACCGGAGCCAGCAGGCTGTAGAAAAGCTGGGGCAGATATTTCCCGTAGTAAATCTCCAGCTGTTCCACGCCTTCTGTTGACACCTGAACTACCTCGGAAGTCGGCACCTTTTCCTTGTAGGAAGCGCCCAGCCGAAGAAGCTTTTCATAAATTCTCCGGCGAAGGATAGCCTTTACATCCGCGCTGGCGCGATAGGACGCCCGGGCCGCCTGCTTTTCACACACGAACCTCACAATAACAGAAGCCAGTACGATTCCGCCTGTTACATAAATCGTATCCGGCTCCAGAGTTTTGTCATATATTTCCTGAATCATATTTCCCGCGGAACAAACCGAAGCTATCTGGAACAGCAGCGCAAGCCACTGCCAGAAAATATTTGCGCCGATATATTTTCCCGAGCCTTTTAACAGCTTCATCAGCCTCGTTTTAATCACAACAGTCTCCTCCCGTTCTCATTCGTTTCTTTTCTATTGCGGAACTAATAACATGACGCACCGCCATCACAGGATGATACAGCATCATCCGCGGCCCTGAAAACCGCATCACCTGCCGGATCTTCTCCCTCATCTCCGGCTTGTAGCAGTGTACCCTGCAATTACTGCAGAACGTCTTCGTCTCCATAAACGGGCAGTGATCCACTCTCCGGGACGCATATTCACTTAATCTGCGGCACTCTTCGCAAAGCCCGTCCGCGTCTTTTTCCCCGGAATGCTGCTTTCTGCAATAGAGACGGATCATAAGATTTACCACCTGTTTTTCCTTTTCCCGTTTCCCCTGATTTCCCTTTTTCTCTCCTGACCGGCTCATTTACGCCGCCTCCGGACGGATCGTGCGGATCCTTGTAAAGAAATACGCATACTTAAAAATGATCAGGAAAACAATAAAAATTCTGCCCGGAAGATTCTGCATAAGCAGAAAAGCACAGATCAGCATAGCTGACGCCGGAAACAGAATACACAGCTTTGTCTTCAGAGTCATCGCCCTCTCCTTTACAAAGCTGTCCAGGTGCTTCTGATACAGCTTTGTCCCCATAAACCACCGGTGAAACCGCGCGGAGCCTTTGGCAAAGCAGAAGGACGCCAGCAGAAGGAACGGCGTTGTCGGCAGTACAGGGAGAATCACGCCCACCGCGCCGATTCCCAGCGAAAGAAATGCGCAGATCAGCCAGATAATTTTAAATGGATTACGTCTCATAATCGTCTCCTTTTCAGATATTGTATTTTGTTGTTTGCAGTAACTCACTTTAAGAAGTTTGAACTTATTTTAGAAAGCTCAAACTAACCATCAGCAATAATATCATAATTGAGAATCGTTTTCAACAATATTTTAATAAAATACAGAAAAAGGGACAGTGACTTTTTTGGCTCAGTCGCTGTCCCTTTCGATTTTATTATTTTCCCGCTTCGATTCTACTCCATCCGCGCAAGAGACGGATACAGTTTTTTATATTTCTCATACGCCTGATTATAAATTTTATGTGTTTCCCAGGACACATGAAATGTGACAGAACTGCCTTTCTCCTGCAGTTCTCTTATAAACTGATTATAATCTGAAATTTTCCCTTCTCCCAGAAGCGCAGCCGCAGCAATCGCTTTTGCCGGCATAATGTCTGAATCCTTATAAACAGTAACATCTTTCCCCAAAATATCAGCAATAATCTGACACCAGACTTCTTCTCTCGCGCCCCCTCCTATCAAAGAGATACTTTTCTGATCACTGCTGATCAGCTCAAGGCCCTGTCTGACCGAAAATCCTACGCCTTCCAGGCAGGCCCGCACCAGATCCTCCCGGGATGTATCAGGAGTGATTCCGTAGAAACATCCTTTAATATCGGCATCAATCACAGGGAATCTTTCACCGGTAAGATATGGAAGAAATAAAACTCCATGGGCTCCCGGCTCACTCTCATTTAAGATACGGCTGATCCCCGTATAGTTCAGGCTTCCTGCCTCTGAAAAAATTTTTGTAATCCACTTATGGACATTTCCCGCGTTAAAGAAAGGCACCACGTTAATGTAAGTTTGTTCTGTAAAGCCTGCAAGATTAAATACTCTTCCCTTAAGTTCGAGAATTTCGTCACTCACAGATGCCACCCATCCGGAAGTCCCAATATTGATATTATAATCTCCGGTTCTGGAGATTCCGCTTGCAAGCGTGGTCGCGCCGGCATCCCCGATTCCCGTATATACAACAGTGCCGCCGGCATAGCCACATAGATCTGTCAGCTCTTCTTTTACATTTCCAGCCACTTCATGGGGGTACTTTAATTCAGCAAAAAGCTCCTGTCTCACCTGCGCTGCGCTGATCATCTCCTCATCCCATATTTTTTCCTCTATATTCATAGCTCCGGCTGTGGAACAAGCCGTATAATCACCACACGGCACTCCTGTAATTTTATTAATAATATAATCTTTAGAACTGATAAATATTTTGTATGCCTTATCGTATATCTCCGGCTCATTTTCTTTGACCCACAGAAGTTTTGCCAGCGGCATAGATCCGTCAAAATTATTTCCTGTGATCTTTGCTGCCCTATCTTCTGGTATCCGTTCTAATATTGTTTCCGCCTCTTTTTGTGCTCTTACATCAGAATATAGAATCGCATTTCTGATTGGGTCACCATTTCTGTCTGTCAGAATCATATCCTGCATCTGACCGCTCATAATAATCGCACTTATGTCCCTGGCTTTCACTTTTCCACTAAAAATCTTTCCGATCCGGCAGAATGCCTCAAACCATTCCTGAGGATCCTGTTCCTTGTATTCTTCTTCGTAAAAAGTATTGATCTCGATCGATTCGACAGCTTCTATCTTTCCGTCCTCTCTTACCAAAACACCTTTTACCGCCGTTGTCCCTATATCATACGTTGCAATATAAAACATCAGTCCACCCCTTCAACAGCCTTTTCCATATTCTTCAGAAACTTCATTAACTCTCCAGCTGACGAATTCAGTTTCTGGATAATTGCTGTCCCGATGATAACACCATCAAAGCCGTCTCTTAATAACTCCTTTACACGATCCGTTGTTTTGATTCCGAATCCGGCAAATAAATATCCATCGGACGCTTTTCGCGCACACTCAAATAAAGTTTTATATGTATCCGTATTATTGACACATCCGGTTGGACCTGAATACAACTGCTGGTATATAATAGGGAATTTTTCACATGCCACGTAATTATTCTCCCATTCCATACGGTCGCCAATGAAAGCCAGCATATCAATCCCGTACTCTTTCAGCTCATCCAGCAGCCGGATCCGGTCATCTATATTTAAATTCGGAATCACAAACGCATCTACCGCCTGGATTTCTGCTATTTTTTTGTAAATCTCTGAATCAATAAGATCCTCTTTGTATCCCATCAGCCAGATTGGATTGTCGATTTCTTCTCTCAGCCTGAGCCAGAAAGACATGTCACTGATAATATCGTGATCTATCATTTTATGGCTCTCTCTGATTAACTCACCATCTGCGTACGGATTACCCGATGGAAAACCTATCTCAAAAATTCCCATTCCACATTCTTCCGCTTCCCTGACAATGGTAAAGAAATGTTCCCTGTCAGGATAGCCGGCTGTAAGGTATCCTACAAAAGAGTGTCTGTGATTTCTCAGGTATTCCTCATTTCGTTTACTAAAGCATTTTTTTCTATTCATTATTTTGAGTCTCCACGTCCTAATTTCTGAGCAATAACAGCAAATATAATAATTCCTCCGGTAATAATATCCTGCATATATGTCGGAATCTGAAGCATAGTCAGCCCATTCGCAAGCACTCCAAGAATCGCGGCACCAATCAGTGTTCCAGCTACATTCGGCACGCCTTTCCTGGATGCGGTACATCCAATGAACACAGCTGCATATGACTGAAGGAAATAGCCGTCACCTGCAGTCGTATTTGCCGAGCCAACCCGTGATGCAATCAGCATTCCTGTGATACAGGCCATTACCGCACAAATTGCAAATGCAATATTTTTATATTTCTTTACATTTATTCCGGATATCTTCGCTGTCTCCTCATTGCCGCCAATCGCATACAGCTTTCTTCCAAGCGCGGTGTGCCGCATCAGATACCAGAAGATAACCACTGCCACAATCATCAGTATAGACAGAAGCGGAATTCTGCCCAGCCGGGTTGTCCCAAGCCAGGAAAAGCTTTTGGGAATATTTTCAAATATAGTGGCTCCTCCGGACAGTCTATAGATCACACCTGATAAAACCGTGCTCATTCCCAATGTTGTGATAAAAGAAAGCACTCTGAATTTTGCCACAATCCATCCATTGATCCATCCGATCACAAAACTGATTACAATCGGGATCAAAAAACAGAGTATCATCGGCATACCATTGACTGCCAGGAGAGCCGCCATAATTCCTCCAAGGCTCGCCATTGACCCAACTGAAAGATCGAATTCATTGATACTCATAACCATAGTCGCGCCAATAGAAATCATAACAAGCAACGAGATCTGTCTTGTAATGTTAATAAAATTTGTCAATGTAAAAAATGATCCCGGACTTATAATGCTGAACAGAAGGATTACTGCTATCAGCGCTATGATCGTACCATAAGCGTGTAGAATCTGTTTTATATTTGTTCCCGTATTTTTCTTTGATTTATCCATATCCTGAGCTATTCTCCTTTAAGCATCCTCGTAACAATATGAAAGAACTTCCTTTGCTGTCAGATTTTCATTTTTCAATTTATTCCTGGTCTCTCCCTGAGCGACAATCTGTATAGTATCTGCCACCTCCAGTATCTCCTTAATGTCAGAAGATACATAGACTACTGCATTTCCTTCATCCGCTTTCTTTCTGAGCAGTTTATGAATCTCGCTCCTCGTCATAATGTCCACGGCCTGCGTAGGTTCATCACATAGAAAGACTTTTGGATCTGTCATCAGCGCTCTGGCAAATACCACTTTCTGCTGATTTCCTCCTGAGAGTTCAAGCACCCTCTGATTCATTCCAGTCATTTTTATATTCAGGGCATTTGATTTATCCTGCACATCCGCCTTTTCCTTCTTTTCATCAATGTGAAAATATTTTGAATAAGCGTCAATACTGGACAAAAGAATATTCTCTTTCACAGAAAGCCCTTCTATAATTGCTTTACCTCTTCTGTCTTCTGAAATCAGAATCATCCCCTTTTTGATGGAATTAGCGGGAGACAGCTTTTCCTGCTTCTCCCCTGCTATTTCCACAGTCCCGCTTTTCATTGGACGATATCCATATATTGCTTCAAGAAGCTCGGTTCTCCCACTTCCGCCCAATCCAAAAACACCAAGGATTTCTCTTTCATGGGCCTGTATGGTTCCGTTCTTCATGATTCCGTCCTGTGTCTGAATATTCTTTGCCTCCAGAAGCACATTGCCAAAAGATGTATTGTGTTTAATCCCTTCTCCAGACCACTCATCCGCCATCATAGACACAAGTTCATTTCTATTTACATCTTCTGTCCTCATACAACTTACCATTGATCCGTTTTTAAAAACGGTAACACGATCTGTAAGGCGAAAAATCTCATCCATCCTGTGAGAAACATACAGGACTGACGTACCTCGCTCTTTTAACTTCCCGATAATGTCAAAGAGAATTTCGGACTCCTTATCTGTCAAAGATGCTGTCGGTTCATCCAGAATCAAAAGTTTGCAGTCATTCATCATCGCACGTATAATCTCAAGGCAGGTTTTCTGGGGCGGGGAAAGTTCTGACGCAAGCCTGCTTAGATCAATGTCTATCCCCAGCTGATCCCGAACCTTCTCCACTCTCTGACGCATTTCTTTCCAACTGACCTGTATACCTCTATGAGGATATTCTCTCCCAAGGTACGCGTTTTCTACACCGTCAAATGTGGGGATCAAAGTCCTGTCCTGATGAACTACATTAATTCCTAAATTTCTGCTCTGGGAAGGATTCATAATTTTCACTTTTTTGTCCTCCCAGTATATATCTCCTTCCTCTGTCTGGTATACTCCTGTGAGCATCTTAATCAATGTTGATTTCCCTGCTCCGTTTTCCCCTACCAGACCATGGATTTCTCCAGCAGCGATCTGAAAGTTAATATCCTTCAATGCATATATCCCGCTGAACTGCTTGCTCAGCTTCTCTGTCCTTAAAAGCAATTGGCTGCCTCCATTCATTGATCCTATTTTGTCATTCCTTTAATATCATAACTGATTTCTTCTTGATCATATCAGTCATTCCGCATTCTCAGGAGTAATAAGCGATGCTTCTGCATACAATTCTCCCTTTTCCGTCTCGCCACCGGTATACAGTGTTTTCATCTGTTCCAAAACAATATCTGCCATTCCTTCAAAATTCTGTGCCACAGTCGCTTTTAAATTCGTACCCTCTTTAATTAAAGTAACTGCCTGTTCATTTCCATCTACGCCGACAACCAGGATCTCATCTCTCCCCGCTTCCATACATGCCTGTGTGGCGCCAATCGCCGGTTCATCCCATCCGCACCATATTGCTGTTATAGATCCCTTCTCCGGATTAGACAAAAGCAGATTTTCTACGGTATCCTGAGCATCGTTAATAGGCTGCTCCGCCGGGATGTGCTGTTCTGTAATAAGTTCAATATTGTCTTCTTTTGCGATCATATCATCAAAAGCTTCACATCTTTTCACAACGCCCGGATGTGGCCTGTGCGTCAAAGAAATTACTGTTCCCTCTCCTCCCATTAAATCATGAAAGAGATAGTCTGTGATCAGTTCACCCATCTGGTAATTATCGCTTGTAGCATTTGTCTCCATGCCTTCAATATATCCACTGTCACATCCAAATACAGGAATTCCCGCGTCAAAAGCTTCTTGAAGCTGATTTTCCAGCTGGGTTGGATCTGCGCTTACCAGAATGATTCCATCTGTCTGGGCAGTTACTACGTCTTCAATTCTGCTGGCTAACGCAGAAAAGTCATTTGCCGTATCGATCACTGTTACTTCTGCGCCTTCATTCTCAAGGCCATTCTGCAGATATTCTACCATCTGATTGGTTGTAACTGATGACAAGTATGGTGTCATAATTGATATCTCTTTTCCCTCTAATCCCTCCGTGTCAGCTTCACCGCCTCCGCTGCTGCACGCCGTCATACCAGTTGTCAGTGCTGCTGTCAGAATCGCCGCCAGAAACCGTTTTGAATTTTTCATTTTCTTCCTCCTTTATCTCTTGAAATCTTCTGTTAAGTTTATTATAATTTTCACGTAACATTATTTCAATATTTGAAATTAATTTCAAAACGGAGGTTTTTATGTCTATACTGGATAATACAAGATTGATGGTGGAAGTGTGCAGGCTCTGTTATGAAGAAGGCTTAAGCCAGAAAGAAATAGCGTCAAAACTCAACATCTCGCGCCCTCAGATCTCACGGATCATGCGCTCTGCCAGGGAAAAAGGTATCCTTACCATCAATATTCTCAATCCATTTTCAGAAGAATTAAAACTGGAACAGGCGCTGATTAAAAACTACGGGCTGAAACATGCTTTCGTCTCAGATCTCGGCACTGGAAGTTCCAGTGATCAATTCGCATATTTTGCCAAGCAGTGCGCTATCCAGCTAGATCAGTATATTACAGACAATTCGCGGGTAGGGGTTATGAGCGGAAAAACTTTAGGGGCTGTAGCGGCAGCTATGCAGCCAATACAAAAGAAAAATCTTCATTTCATCCCACTGGTAGGAGCAATTGGAAGCATCGGAAATGACTGGAGCGCAAATGCTATCGCGAGAATACTTGCTTTTAAAGCAGATGCATCTTATAGTGTGCTCAATGCACCTATTCTAATACAAAATAAAGTTTCCAGAAATATTCTGATCAAAGAACCAAATATAGCGAAAGTATTAAAAGAAGGGGAGGAATGTGATCTCGCAATCGTCGGTATCGGCCAGATCAGCACACGTTCTACTGCTTACCTGAGCGGCGCATTTACAGATGATGATCTTATCACCCTTAAAAACTCTGGAGCCGCTGCCTCGGTCTCCATCTCATATCTTAATAAAGAAGGGAATATTATTAATTCTGAAATTACGGACCGGTCAATCGCATGGCCGCTGAAAAAGCGGCCAAACACAAAAATCCTAGCCATTGTTACCGGACAAAGTAAGACGGAAGCGCTCAGAGCTGCACTGCGCAGCGGATATATTGACATATTAATGACTTCCGTCCCGTTGGCTCAGGCAGTATTGGATATAAAAGACTGATCGGAGTATTAACCTCTATTTTCATAAAATACCTGAGAAAACAGCTGCGGATAGGATAACCTGTCCTATCCTATCCGAAGTTGTTCTTTTACCTCTTTCATCCTCCCGGAAAATTCGTCATAGAATTCCTTCTCATCCGCCGCCATATACCCGGACTCATAAAACTTTCTCAGCACATACAGCGTCAGAATTCTTACATTTTCATCACTGAGTGACTCCAGTTCTTCTTCGCATTGATTCAGGAAGTCGTGCCACTCCAGAATATATGCCTCATATGCTTTCAGGTCAGGGATCCCAAGCCATTTCTTTATCTTCACTTTTCCCCTGTCCTTCTTTTGGCATTCATGAATCTGGATAAAATACCGGAATCCCTTTTCCTCATAATATCTTCCAAGAGGAAAAAGGCGGCACAGTCCCGGCCTGTATACATGTATGGAACATCTCCCGTTTTCATCCAGGAAGGAGCAAGCCTCTCCATCCCCGGTCATTTTCAGATTCGGAAGAACCATTCCATCCACAATTCCCAGCTCAATTCTCCCTTCCTCCAAAAGAGACTGGAATCCTTTTCCGATTCCCCGGTGAAGCCTCCAGATATCCATCGGGTCCAGGATGATCGAACTGCCCATTCCCCGGCAGCAGGCGGAGCATCCCCTGCAGTCACGGCAGTCTGCCTTCACCATGTCCCCGGAAGAATACAGCCGTCCGTCAGATATCTCATTTAAATCTACATTTCGTTTCATGTTTTACCCCAACTCTTCCAGCATCTCCCGCACGGTCTTCCCGTAAACGGGATGTCTCTTATAAGGCGCAATCTCCGCCAGCGGTTCCAGCACGAATTTCCTTTTATGCATCTCCACATGGGGAATGCAAAGATCATCTTCCTCCACAATCATGTCATCATAGAAAATAATATCCAGATCCAGAGTGCGTGGCCCCCAGTGTATGATCCGCTCTCTGCCGGCCTCTTTCTCAATCCGGTGCAGTTCATTCAGGAGTTCCCGGGGATAAAGAAGTGTTTTCACTTCCATGCAGCCATTTAGGAAATCGGGCTGATCTGTCATTCCGTAGGGCGGCGTCTCAATCAGCCGGGATACCTTCTCTACAGAGCACTCTCTGATGTCTTTCACTGCCTTTATCGCGTCCGCGATGTATTTTTCCCGGCCGCCCAGATTAGAGCCAAAGGCAATGTACGCAGTATGCCATCCGCGCTCAATCTCCACACCCACGGTTTTCAGCGGCAGTTTCAGCGGAGCCCAGGGCTTTGTTATTTTCAGCCGGATCCTTTCGAGTCCCGGAACCGTCAGCAGCAGTTCCTCCGACAGGCTTTCCGCTGCCCGCTCCAGAAGCTTATATGTATTTTCCTTTAAAAACCAGTCGATAAACGAGCTGAATTCTCCATAGTTGACCGAATCGGAAAGATCGTCTGTCCGCCCGGCTCTGCGGGTATTTACAAAGAGCTCGGCCGAGACGACAAATTTCTGTCCCAGAGCATTTTCCTCGGGGAATACCCCGTGGTTCGCAAATACCTCCAGATCTTCTATAATAATTCTGTCTTCGGATACTCTGTCCCTAAAACAACCTGTCATTCTGATCCTTCCTTTCCCGATTTCGCCCTCAGAGCTTCCGTCATTTGGATCGCTCTTCTGTTCTTCTCCACGTCATGCACCCGCACGAAGGCGCACCTCTTCTGAACAGCATACACAGTGGTCACAAGCGTGCCTTCCTCTCTCTGATCCGCCGGAAGGTCCAGGGTCAGGCCGATCACCGATTTCCGCGACGTGCCGAGAAGTACAGGAAGGCCCAGTTTATGCAGGATCTCCATGCGGCTGATGATCTCCAGATTCATGTCATAGGTCTTTCCGAACCCCACACCCGGATCAAGGATGATTCTGTCTCTTTCGATTCCAGCCTGATCTGCAATGCGCACACACTCTCTCATATCTTCGAGGAAATCTTTCAGGAAGTCATTGTAAACAGCTTCCTTTCTGTTGTGCATCAGGCAGCATGCCGCCCCGCTTTTTGCGATCACAGCAGCCATCCTTTCATCATATTTCAGTCCCCAGATATCGTTCACCAGGTCTGCTCCCGCCCTGATGGCTGCCGCCGCGACGCCGCTTTTATAAGTATCGATGGATACCGGAACGTCAAACTCTCTTTTCAGCTTCTCAACCACAGGCGCCACCCGGGAGATCTCCTCCTCATCTGAGATCTTCTTATGCCCGGGCCGGGTGGACTCTCCGCCCACATCCACAATATCCGCTCCCTCCCGGATCATCTCCCGCGTATGAAAAAGCGCCGCGTCCATCCGGTTGTATCTCCCCCCGTCAGAAAATGAATCGGGAGTCACATTGAGAATCCCCATAATGTATGTGTGATGCTTTGTGTCAAACTCTTTTCCGCCTATAATCATATCACAATCTCCATATTTTTCTTTTCTTTGCTCCAGTTGCATACCGGTTCCGCCGGGCATGCCATACACATCCTGGAGGCTTTGTCGCTCTCATATAGAAGCCGTTCAAGAGGTTCCGCATCTTCCCTGAGCTTTCTGTGACCTCTGACCGCGGTGAGTATCCTGCGTTTTTCCTCCCCGGAAAATCTCATGTCCTCGGGAAGACT
This sequence comes from uncultured Mediterraneibacter sp., assembly GCA_944384505.1. GTDB lineage: Bacteria > Bacillota > Clostridia > Lachnospirales > Lachnospiraceae > Mediterraneibacter. The sequence goes on along the minus strand of CALWTQ010000046.1, from coordinate 15,488 downwards.
GTCAAGAATCTCCGCGGCAATCTCTGCGCCTGCGATCTCATGGGGAATCTTCTTTTCATATTGAAGCGATTTCCCGATATCATGAAGAACTGCGGCCGCATAGATCAGCTCTTTCTCAACCTCCACTCCCTGCTCCAGGCTGAGGATATACGCGATCCTGGCAGTGTCCAGAAGATGGGGCATCTGGTGTCTGCAGAATACCCGGTCCTGTTCCAGCCCTTCCAGGCGTTCATAATATTCCTTATACACGGGGTGAGATACGATCGCATTCACCCGGTCCATCCTTTCAGTCTCCAGCAAAATTGTCATCCTCCCGGTCCTCTTTATCTGCGCTGGCGGTACGTCCTGCCGGCCTCATCTGCATGGCGGAATTACCGCCAGCCTTCATCTATGCAGTAAGATCTCACCGCTCAAGCATGCGGAAAAACCTGTCTTCCAATGCGGGGTCTGATTCAAAAATGCCTCTTTTCGCCAGCGTGACGGTCTTGCTCCCGGGCTTTTTGATCCCCCGCATTGTCATGCACATATGCTCTGCCTCAATCATAACAAGGGCTCCCTTTGGCTGCATATGTTCCATCAGGGCATCCGCAATCTGTCCGGTCAGCTGTTCCTGAAGCTGCAGCCTTCTGGCGAATACCTCTACGGTTCTTGCCAGCTTGCTCAGGCCCACGACCTTTCCGTCCGGGATATAGGCGATATGGGCTTTTCCGTAAAACGGGAGGATATGATGCTCGCACATAGAATAAAATGTAATATCCTTCTCAATTACCATCTCACTGCTGTCCACAGAAAAGGTACGTGAGAGATGCGTCCCCGCGTCTTCCGCCATACCTCCGTACAGCTCCTCGCACATCCGCGCGATCCGCTGCGGCGTCTCTTTCAGTCCCTCTCTGTTCACATCTTCACCAATCCCCTCCAGCATCAGCCGGACTGCCTGTTCTATCTTCTCATGATCTATCATCTGTGATCTCCTCTTTTCTCTCACTCGGCGCGGGCTGCGCCGCTGATCCGCTCGTACTCTTCCCGCACGATCTGCAGGTATGACAGGGAACCAAATGCAAGAATCACATCTTCCGGCCCCGCTTCTCTCAGCGCAGTCTCTACCGCCCGGAAAATACCGGGCGCGCTCCCGCCTGACGAAAATGCTTCTGAAAGTGATTCCTGGTATGATTCCGAAAATGCCTCTGTATCAGCGCAGTATTCTGCCGCAGCCCGGGCCAGCTTTTCAGCCGGGAGCCCCCGGTTCTGATCCGGCAGGTTCACCGTATATACCGCATGGGCCAGCGGGCACATGATCTCCGCGATCCGTTCATACTCCTTATCCCGGAAAACTCCCATAATAAAATACAGTTTTCGTCCCGGAAAATACCGTAACACAGTCTCTCTGAGGCAAAGCGCGGCATCCTCGTTATGGGCTCCGTCCAGAATAAACGCAGGCCGCTCTCCAATCAGTTCAAAACGTCCGGGCCATACAGTCTTCATCACACCTTTTTTTACCGCCTGTTCCTCAATTTTATACCCGGTGCAGCGCAGCGCCCGTACTATTTCCAGGGCGGTGGTCAGATTCCCCTTCTGGCAGTCCCCGGCCATTTTCGTCTTAATCTCACCGAACTCCTTATACGAGAGACAAATCCCTCTGAAATCTTCCTTATGAATCCGCGCCAGCTCAGGCTCTGCCTGGAAGAGTTTTCCTGAAGCGCCTCCTGCCAGACTGTGCCGGGGCTGATCTGTCTCTTTAAGACGCCGGCTGATCACTCTTTCTACCCCTTCTGTCTGCCTGGCAGAAACTACCGCGCAGCCCGGTTTTATGATCCCCGCCTTATTCTCAGCAATCTCCTCCACAGTATCCCCGATCACACCGATATGATCCCTGCTGATTGCAGTAAATACAGCACAGACTGTATTCTTTACAATATTTGTGGCGTCCAGCGCCCCGCCCAGGCCTGCCTCCAGCACGACAAAATCACATTTCATCTCCCGGAAATATAAAAATGCTATCGCCGTCTCAGCCTCAAAGACTGTAGGCGCCGGTTCCCCGGCCTCCTTCAAACGTGCGATAGCATCTCTTACCTTCGCTGTATTTTCCGCGAACTTCTCTTCCGATATCCATATGCCGTCAACCTGGATCCTCTCCAGATAAGCGACAACCGTCGGTGATACATACCGCCCTGTTCTGTATCCTGCCTCACTTAAGATTGTCGAAGTGTATGCAAGCACAGATCCCTTGCCATTCGTTCCTGCGATATGTATGAACTTTAACTCATCCTGAGGATTTCCAAGCTCACGCAGCAGACCCCGGATCGAATCCAAGCCAAGTACACTTCCGTATCTGGATATCTTGTCCAGATATACCCTTGCTTCTGTATAGGTCACGCTTTCATTTCCTTTCATTGATTTCAAACAGAGATATCATAGCACTATTTCTTTTATTGCACAAGGCTTTTTATTGACTTCTCCCCCTCTGCGTGTTACGCTTACTGTACTATATGAAATAATACACTTCACACACTCATTCTAGAGAAGAGGGACGCCATGATTTCCATTGATTACCAGAGCAGGCTGCCGCTCTACGAACAGATTGTGCGCCGATTTCAGACACTGATTCTAAAGGGCGTACTCCCTGCGGACTCACAGATGCCGTCTGTGCGCTCGCTCGCGGTCGAGCTCTCCATCAATCCGAATACAATCCAGAAAGCCTACTCTATCCTGGAGCAGGAAGGATATATCTATCCCATAAAGGGGCGGGGCAATTACGTCGCCGACAGCAGGGGCCTGCTCCGCCAGAAGAAGGAGGCGCTTTTTTCCGATATAAAAAAATATATTCGGTATGGCAGAGATTTAGGGATAAAAAGAGCGGAATTTATCACTTTGATCGATGAACTTTATCCGAGACTCCAGAAGGAGGATGACTATGATTGAACTGAAAAATGTCAGTAAAAACTTTAAGGGCATACAAGCGGCTGAACACATCACTGCGGCGATCCGTGAGGGCATGATCTTCGGCCTGATCGGCTCGAACGGCGCGGGAAAGAGCACGCTCCTGCGGATGATCTGCGGCGTTATCCGGCCGGACGAGGGAGACGTGCTGGTTGACGGAGATCCCGTCTTTGAGAACGCGGCGGCAAAGTCCCGGATCTGTTTTCTTTCTGATGCCCCCTATGCTTTCGCCAACGCAGATGTCCGCCAGATGCGGGATTATTACAGCATTGTCTATCCGGCCTTTGACCGGAAACTGTTCGATTCGCTGATCCGCAGATTCAGTCTGGACCCCAGGCGGAAAGTAAATTCTTTTTCTAAAGGGATGAAAAAACAGGTTTCCGTACTTCTGGGCCTGTGCTCCGGGACAAAATACCTGCTCTGCGACGAGACTTTCGATGGTCTGGATCCGGTTGTACGGCAGGCGGTCAAAGGGCTGTTTGCAGGAGAGCTCATGAACCGGGATTTCACCCCTGTGATCTCCTCGCACAATCTAAGAGAACTCGAAGACATCTGCGACTGCATCGGACTTCTCCATCAGGGAAAGCTGCTGCTTACACAGGATCTTGACCAGGCCAGATCCAGCATCTGCAAACTCCAGTGCGTATTCCCCGATGTACACTGCGAACAGGAACTGCTCCGAAAGCTCCGCGTACTCAAACTGGAGCGGTCCGGGTCGCTTCTGACGCTGACCGTACGCGGGGCTCAGGAAGAAGTGCTGCGTCTCGCAGAGGCACAGAATCCGCTGTTTGCGGAGGCTCTGCCCCTTACCCTTGAAGAGATCTTTATCAGCGAAACGGAGGTGGCTGGTTATGACATCAAAGATTTCCTATATTAAACTGATTCGTGAGGATATCCGCCGCAGGGGATGGCTCGCCGCTTTAACAGGCATCATCCTTTTTCTTCTCATGCCTGTATATTCTCTCCTCTGGCTGGACAGTTTCCTCAGATCTGTATCAGATTATGCCCTGCACCCGGAGATGTTTCAGGAACAGCTCTTTACCTCTGTTCCGGGACTGATCAGCGGATATATGTCGTCATTTCTCCCTGTCACTATTTTCTGCCTTGCCGTGCTGTCTGCTCTGTCAGGTTTTTCTTTCCTCCACTCCAGAGAAAGACTGGACTTCTTCCACGCCTTCCCGGTAAAGCGGAGCCAATGGTTTTCAGTTACCTGCGCAGCAAGCTTTATTATGTTCTTCGTTCCCTACGCGGTCTGCTCCGCCCTGGTGGCCGCCGCTGCCGCTTCCCGGGGTGTTATGAGCGCCGTGCTCGCGGCAAAGTGCGCCGCCGCTTTTGGAGACGGCCTGCTGGCCTGGCTTATGATCTTTCTCGCCTGTGTCCTTGCGGTTATGCTGACCGGTCGGACGATCACCGCACTGCTCGCTTCCCTTGCGGTTGCAGTATATCCTTTTCTGGTTATGAGTCTGTTTACAGCGCTGAAATCTACATTTTTTGAGACTTTTTACCTGTCTTCCGAAAGCATTACAGATCAGCTTGCAATATATCTGTCGCCATTTGCGGTTTTCACCGCTCTGACGTCCTCCGGCGCACAGAGCGGCCTTATTGCTGCCAGAATCACAGCGGCAGTTATATGCGCCGTGCTCCTGGCCGCGTCCTTCCTGCTGTATCGGTTCTATCCGTCAGAAGCGGCCGGAAACGCGCTTTCCTTTCCGGCCACTGCCGCAGTGTTTAAAGTGCTGATCTGTATCCCTGTATCCTTGTTTTTCAGTCTGATGATACAGAACTTTACCGGGGTTTCCGGCACATCATGGACCATAGGCCTGAGCATGCTCATCGTCGTGATTCTATGTGCCATAATAGAATTCATTTACCAGCAGGATCTCCGCCTCCTTCTGAAAGGATGGCGCTCCTCTCTGATCTCCATAGCCGGAACCGCGCTGATCTTGATCTTTCTGCAATTTGACCTGGCGGGCTACGATACTTGGCGCCCAGCCGCGGACAGAGTGGATTCCATTTCTTTCAGGCCGGACTCCTTCTTATCCTATTTCCCGTACCAGGACACCGATGCTGACAACAGCAGCCCGCTGCTCTACGCCGTGTTTACAGACGATATTGATCCGCTGTATCAGCTCGCCCTCTCCGGAATCGAAAATCTGGAAAGCGGGATCAGTCCTCAGACACTCTATCAGTCTCCTGATGACAGCGAAACCGCTGAAAATTACATCAATGCCGTATTCTGTTACCGCATGAACAGCGGAAGAACCGTCCTCCGCCAGTACTGCATAGATTATACACAGGCCCAGGACACGCTTGCCCACCTCTGCGAGGATGAGACTTACCGCCGCAGCCTGTTCCCCATCTTCCAGACTGACCGGGACTCCATTCATTCCATCGCCGTAACAGACGTATATGGAACCGAACAGCCCCTGCACCTGACAAAGGAACAGCAGAACGGACTTCTGGACGCTTATGAAAAAGATATTCTAAGCGCGGATATTCAGGAAATGGACAGTCAGACACCTTTGGGACAGCTGACCCTCTACAGACCTGATAGAAGCATCGCATATACCACAGAAGCTGTCTCCGTTGACAGTCGGTCCGGCTCCGGCGCCTCAGATACGGCTGATCTGATATCCACCACCGGGTTTTACATCTATCCAGACTATGTGCATACTCTGGATTATCTGAAAGAATGCGGCTATGTCCCGCGGACAGAGATCGCTCCCGGGGACGTAGAAAGCATAGACCTGTACTTAAGCGCTGAGTCCGTGCAGAGCGGGAAATACGATGACCTGCTCTCCGGATTTACTGACAGTGCGGAATACTACAGGACTTATGAAGATATAATCGAACAGCAGATCACTGTCACAGCACAGGAAGATATTGCGGAAGTACTGGAACACATAACACCGTACAGGTCCTTCATCCTCAAGCCCTATGCAGGTGCGCCGGATTGCGCGGTTGTCAATTACAAGACCGGCGGCGGGTATTGCGAGTTCCGGCTGGAGTGAAATCAACGATGGAGCTGCTGCATGAGAAGTGAGATTCCTCATGCAGCAGCTCCATCCTTTTTATCACTCATCCGGGCATTTAGGAATTCCTCCCGTTTCAATCCCCATCTGTTTTCGTATGTCCACCAGATCATTTAACTGGCTTCTTGTAAAATACCGTATCTTTTTTCCTGTCAGCCGCGACAATTCGAGAGCGTTCTTTAAGATCTCCGCCTGATGTTCCATCGCTTCCATTCTGTACAAAGCCTGATATACATCACTGCCCCAGGTCAGCGCTCCATGGCGCTCCAGAAGGACTCCGTGATACTCTTTCAGATATGGAGCGATTCCATCCGGCACCTCATACGATCCCGGCTTTGCATAGGAGACAAGCGGAATGTTACCAGTCACAAGCACTCCTTCTGCCACAAGAGGCTCATCCAGCCCCATCCCAATAGTGGAAAAAGCAGTCGCCACGGGCGGATGCACATGTACCACCCCATTAATGTCCGGATTATCCTGGTATGCTCTCAGATGCATTTTCACCTCTGAGGAAGGTTTCCCTCCCGACAGCACAGTGCCGTCCGGCTTCATCACTACCATCATCTCTTCTGTCATATACCCTTTGGAGACGCCGGTTGGAGTTACCACTATCCTGTCTCCACTGATCCTGCAGCTGATATTCCCGTCATTCGCGCCTACATATTTTCTTAGATAAACACGTTTTCCAATATCGACAATCGCCTTTCTTGCCTGATCTTCCGTAAATAATCCCGCCATACAGCTTTCTCCTTTTACTTATGCTTTTTATGTTTTCAATCCATTCCTGATTCAAATTCTGCTTCCCGTCAGCATCTCAGGCCGATTGACGCCAGGATTGCGATGATAATAGCCGTTCCGATCGGTATCACCACCGAACAGATAAACATATCCAGATACCCCTCTTTATGGCTGATCTTGCTCAGCGACAATGTAGTTACAATCGCGCCATTGTGAGGCAGAGAATCCAGTCCTCCGGAGGATATTGCAGCCACACGATGCAGGACTTCCGGGCCGATTCCGATCTTTGCTCCTGCTTCAAGGAAGGTCGGTGCAAGTGCCTCCAGAGCCGCCCCCAGTCCGCCTGAAGATGAAGCGGTCATACCGCAGAGCAGATTTACTGCCAGGATCTCGGACACGAGTGGGTTTGCAGAAATTGAAAGGATAAACGTCTGGATAATACTGAAAATTGCCAGTCCTTTAATCACAGAACCAAATCCTACAACCGCGCAGGAATTGATCAGGGGCATCAGCGAATTTCCTGCTGCTGTCTGCAGATCTCCTTTCAACGTCTGGCGCAGCCGCTTAAAGCTTACAATGATCAGATAGATCGTTGCCACCAGCAGAGCGATCAGCACGGACCAGTTTCCTGACACAGAGCTTAAATCCGTCCCATAATCTTCCAAATATGATGAATCTATACTCGGATAATATATTCTGGAGAAGAAAAGGTTCACAGCTACAATCAGAACAAATGCGATTACAGGGTGGAGAATCCCCGGGAGATCCTTTTCGTCAATCTGACTGATATCATCCTGATGGTTTCCGTAACCTTCCCCCTTGGCACGGGCAGACTTTTCTCGTCTTGTCAGCCAGAGCATCCCTGTTGTAAACATAATAACAGAAGCGATAATCCCAAGAACCGGAGCAGCAAACGCGTCCGTTCCAAAGTATGTCATGGGGATTGTGTTCTGTACCTGAGGCGTACCCGGCATCGCTGTCATTGTAAATGTAAACGCGCCAAGAGCAATTGATCCGGGGATCAGCCTTTTCGGGATATCCGCTTCCCGGAACAGGGAAATTGCGATCGGAAGAACGACAAATGTTACTACAAACAGTGAAACACCTCCATATGTCAATATCGCACAGCAAAGGACAACCGAAAGGATCGCTTTATTCTTCCCAAGCTTTTTCGCGATGGCGTGTGAAATGGCGTCCGCATAGCCTGACACTTCCATTACTTTTGCAAACACTGCGCCGAAGAGGTACAGTGGGAAATAACTCTTCGCATAGTTTGCAAAACCTGACATATATGTCTCTGTGTAGTTTGCCATAAGATGAGCGTCACCGCCGGAAGAAAACAACACTGCGACAATGGCAACAATCGGTGCAATGATAATCACACTGTGTCCTTTAAATGCGAGATAGATCAGAAGGAACAGCGCAAGAAATAATCCTATAATTGAAATAACCGTTGACATATTCTACCTCTTTTCTTTTTTCATGACGCCAGCTCCATCAAAGCCTCCGTCACAGCTTTCTGGCAGACGGAATCATTGATATTGCCATGTACATCTACTACTTTGATCTCCTTTTTTAACAGTGATTTTATTGTACGGATAAAGGCTTCGTCCACCTCCGGATCATACATAGGCCCTCCCTTTGCGGCCGCCTCGCAGCACCCTCCATCCGGCAGCACCAGCGTTACGGGAGCCTGGGCCTGGTTCAGTCTTTCCGCGAGCACCGCCGCGAGCTGTACGGCCTCATCCTTGTAAATCTTCGTGTGACAGATGCTGGAATTATGATATACTTTTTTCCTGTTTTCTATATCCGGCGGCAGTCCGTTTCCATCCTCATCAATGAAGAAATCCAGCATATCCAAAGCTCCCGGTACAACTACCATCGGAACTTTCTTCTCAATCGCCGCATTCAGCCTGCCTGCTGCTCCCGTACAGTAGCCGCCCAGCACCTCGCCGGTAATCTCATGCAGAGTCATGTCCAATACCAGATCAAATTTGCCTTCGCGAATCAGATTTTCCATACATCTGCCCCCAACGCCATTTGCATGAAAGCAAGTCTTCTCAAACTGATCATCCGGCAGCATCCTCAGTGTTCCCTCAACTCCTTTAGACGTAATCCCAAGCATCGTAGCCGCCACTTTTTTCCGGCTGTCCGCTGGAACTTCCTTTTGATACTGGAGCATGCCGGCCGCTGCATGGCAAACATTATAGATCACTGTTTTCGTTGTATAATTAAGCATAGAGATATCCGCTACAGTATGCATGACGATAACATCCTTATCGCCCACATACTGCTCCATTGTCCGTTTCCCACAGGCAAGGGAAGACGCTACGATCTTCGGAATCCCAAACGGCAGAACCTTCATAGCCGCGGCCGCCATCCGCGCGTTTTGCCCGCCTCCAATAGAAACAACTGCGTCAAACCTGCCCTGCTCATAAAATATAGGAACTGCTTTTTCCAGCGCCTTGCACATAGTCTCAATACTGTCTGCCTTGCCAAGAGGATCAAATTCCTCCCAGCTCATTCCATATATTTCCAATATTTCTTTCGGAGTAATGTCCGCCCCTCTCTCTTCCAGAGTTTTTGTGCTAATATCAATGAGCACCGGCTGACATCCACAGCGCTTTACTTCCTCCTTTGCAAACATAGTCTCCTGATATTTTGTGTCCAGAGACGCTATTAATGCTATTCTATTCTTCATATGCCACCCTTACTTTCCATACACTCTTCCCGATTCTACAACTGCAAGCATTTCAGGTGCATGTGTAGGCAGGATAAACTCCGGACTCTTTGCTCTTCTCTTTAGTTCGCAAATGCTGTTCCACTCTTCCTCAATATTAAGGAATCTTGCAGGAGGTGTAATCTCATAGTTCATCTCCGGAACCTCCTTGAGGTTGTCATATGTAAAGATCAAGTCGCCGCAGCAGTGAAACTGCCCTTCGCTTGTATTAACTATAACAGTTTGAGAGCCAACAGAATGTCCAGGAGTAGGATATACGTAGATCCCATCCATAACTTCACACTCTCCATCAAGGAGATTGAAATATCTCCCCTTAAACTGCGGTTCAATTCCAAGCGCCTTGTACTCATATGATTTGTAATATAGTGGAATCGGATTCATGGCGAATTCGTATTCTTTTCTCTGCGCATACAGCGTGGCATTCGTGAACTGATCCAGATAATATACGTGATCCCAGTGCAAGTGGGTGAATACAATGTCTGTAATCTCTGCCGGATCCACTCCCAGCTTTTTCAACTGTTCATGAACTGCGTATCCCTCTGGCTGAACAGAACCCGGATGATGATATTTCCCTGCAATTTCCGTATTGGACATTCCAGTGTCAATCATGATCTTTTTGCCGCCGCCCTGTACAAGAAATACCGTAACCGGAAGCTGAACGCTGCCCTCTACGTCATAATATTTATGCACACTGTGATGATACAGATAATTCGCTTTACTGGAATTCACAAGTCCTGTATTAATCGGGGTTATAGTATAATTCATCATTTTTATCTTCTCCTTTTCTATTCTCTGCTCTCTGTTTTTATTTCATCTGATACATTTTCTGATTCCACGCAATCTGAGCAGTCTCTTCGATCAGCTCTGCAATCTGGCCGGCCTTTACTGCACTTGACGCCATTGCAACAATTCCATGGCCTTTTAGAATAAATGCAGATGTTGATGGATCTTCATCCATTACGGAAAACACCTTGGGAAGTTCTTCTTCCGTCACAGCCTGAGTTGTCACATCAATTACCTTTACCGGATGTTTCAGTTTCAACTTAGAGTGCATAGTCACAAGTTCCAGTTCACTGAAATTCAAAGAAATCTGAATTGCATAAGGACTATGAGTATGTACAATCCCTCCGATATTGGGATAACGCTTATACAGATTACCATGCAGCGTGCTCTCACGTGTTGGCTTGTAGGTTCCTTCCTGCAAGTTGCCATCAAAATCAGTAATCGTCAGATTTTCTTCTGTACACTGCCCGTAGGAATATCCGCTTGGTTTGACAATCATCAGATCTGTTCCTGGTATACGCACACTGAGATTACCCCCGGTTCCTGTCTGGATACCGCTTTCATAGGTTCTTGCAGCTGCCTGCAGGAAATCATTTTTCGCCTTCATAAACTCGCGATACATCCCTCAAAAATACCTCCTTGTCAAATTTTAAACAAACCGGTTCATTTATTGGTATATTTTTTATATACCTTTTTATGGTCATAACTTAACATTTTATTCAAATATTATCAATATTTTTGTGCATTTTTATACCGATATCAAAATTTTATACTGATTCATTTTATCAATTGGTATAACATTCTTTATTTCAAGATTCCAAAATTTTATTTTTGGCACTTTAAAAGGTTCATTATATTCCAATTTCCTTTTTTCTTGCCAATTTGGAATATACATGATAAGCTGATATATATATCAAGAGACAAAATTCCTGAATTATAAAAATTAAGCTATTGGGGGGATTATTTATGGCCAGAGCCAGACTCAGCGATGACATTTTTAATGATTTAAAAAATAAAATCATATTAGGAACCTACAAAATAAACAGCAAGCTGCCTCCCGAGCGGCAGCTCGCCGAACATTATTCAACAAGCCGTATTCCTGTAAGAGACGCTATACGACGCCTTACTGAGCAGGGCTTTATAAAGACAACTCCAGGATCCGGCAGCGTCGTAATCTCGCAGGGCAGCCCATCTTTTGACTCTGGGGAAGATTCCAGTATTGAAGAAGGACCTGTGGAAATTGGCGATACACGCGTGCTGCTGGAGAGTATACGGCTCCGCTGTCTCATTGAATCTGAAGCGGCGCGGCTGGCCGCTGTCAATCGAACCACAGAAGATATTAAAAAAATACAAAGCGCCCTTTTTGAATCAATTAATGAAATACGAAAATTAAAACTGAAAGAGAGCAATTCGTTTTTCGAGGCTGACCGTATGTTTCACCGTGCAATTCTGGAGGCGTCTAAAAGCCAGTTTCTGCTCGATGCCATTGATTCTATGCCGCTTTTAATGTTGTGCCATCAATTCTGGAGTCTGAAATATACTACGCCCCGTGATGAAGTAGTATCCTTTCATACTCAAATCTATGAGAGTATACTGGACGAAAACGAGACAAAAGCATATGAAGCAATGAAACGCCATCTCTCCAGAGTGGAATCTCTTATCGCGATGAGGAACAAATCAAACAAAGGACACGTCAAAAACAATGAAGAAGACATTTAACACTGCAGACAAGGACACAAATTTTGAAAACATCACGATCAAGTACTCCCCAGGTCTTGTACAGATCACCTGCGACGACTTTCTAAAACAATATCTGGAGGAGAAAGGAAACGGCGCGCTGAAATTGCCGCCCACATTCTGGAAGACAGGGCCTGATTATTATCTTATTCCGCACTCAAAACACGGCGTCGGAACATTTATGTTATGTGTTCCGACGCCGTGTTCAGGCAGCGAATCTTAATCTAATAATATTTCACTGTCACTGTCCGCCCCATCTCTTTTGATACCCGGATCAGCTGATCCACCAGGTTCTGACGCATACTCAGATCAAAGTTAAGCTCAGACTCTTTGTGAGCGTCATTTACCGCAGTTCCGACAAACAAGTTCAATTCCGTGCACTCCTCGATCAGCAGTTTAGCCAGAAGAGATGCCCCGTTATTCTGATCCAGCTCATCGAAGAATTCTTCATCAAACTCATCATTCGCATATTTTTTCAGAAGTTTCAGGCATTTTCCCAGGGTCAGCACCCCCTCTGTCACAAGATCGATCCCCTCAAGAGCTGCCATGGGAGGAACATCCGGATTTCGGCTGTCGACCTTTGTCACGATCTCCCGCCCCAGCACTCTTGCCGCAATATTCGCGCTGGTTCCCCCGGCAATGACTTTCTTGCCCTCGGTATGCATAAATTCATGCATCAGCTTTTCGTCGTCCTCTTTTGCCTTCGGCGGGCCGGTAAAGATATTTACCACTCTCCGATCAATTACCCGCGCAACCGCTACTGTGGTGTCGTCGCCCGGCTTCTCCTCATACAGTTCATCACAGGCCTGGCTCAGCATCACCGCCAGGCGGGAGGCTGACAAAGTTTTCTTTGTACATTTCAGCGTATATTCTGCCATCGCTTCCCAGGTCCATCCCTGAAGATTCAAAATGGAGCCTGCTCCTGCATAGATCACGCCGTCACTCATCAGTACAAAGCAGTCGTTTTTCTTTACCTGAAATCGGTACTCATGTACTTTCTTTCCTGAGATTTCCCGCACTTCGTAAGGATACTTTACGATCTTCCCATCCCGGATGAACACACAGGACGGATTGTCAAATTCTGCAAGATATGCCTCTCCGCTGTGAAAAATCTGGAGAATAGAAAACGTTGCATAAGCTACTTTTCTCACCTTGCAGATCGGCAGAGTCTTAGCAATGGTCTCCACACAGGACTCAATATCCGCTCCCTCATAGAGCATGGTTCCCAGAATCTTTGACGTCAGGGTTGCCAGAATATTGGCCTTCACACCGCTGCCCATCCCATCCGCCAGGATCAGGATCTCAGAATCCTTTGTCTTTAAGATCTCCACCTTATCACCGCACAGCTCTTCTTCATGCTTATTCAGACTTTTCCATGCCACATCAATACTTACGCTCATCCCTAATCCTCCTCATTCAGAATCGAATCCCGGAGTTTGGTCAGAGTCACTTTCGTCTCCGCCGTAGTTTCTCCCAGCAGTCCCGCAATCTCCTGCGCTACCATCATCTGCTTCTCAATGACCTTCTGCGCCATCTCGACAGTCTCCACTTTCAGATTATAATGCTGTTCCTTTACCTTTTCCTCCCTGGTAATATCCTGGAATGTTACAAGCACCGCATCCAGATTCTCAATATATACTATCGTCTCCTCAGCTGTCATCCGTCCATTCTCAAGCTGAATCTTCTTATGCAGCACCGGTTCTCTTGTAAGAAGCGCGTTCTCAATATCGTCAGCTTCGATAAATTCAAATATGTATCTCTGAACCGCTTCCTCATGACCTACTCCAAGAAGTTCCTGACCTTTCCGGTTGCAGTCTAGAATTCTCATGTCATTTCCGATCACGAAGATCATATTCGGCGTTACATCCATCACTACATTGGACATAGACTCTGCCTGCGCCAGCGCATAAGGCATACACATGGAAAGTTCCGCCTTCCCCTGGAATACAGCGATCGCCTTCTCCCGGCACGTAGAGTACCCGCATGCCCCGCAGTTTAATTCATCTTCCGGCGCGTACTTTCCGGTGGATCTTAAGATTCTCCGGATCTGCTCCTCGGACGGCATCACATCGGACAGGCTGTGATCCCCGAACTCTTTCGCCAGCTCTTCTGTCGTCATATCCGGAAGATCCCTGGCCGCCTTGTAAGAAACTACATTTTCAATCTTTACTTTCGTCTTAACATAGGAGGTATTCCAGTGCGCAGACGCAGGTCCTTTTGCACAGCCTCCCTCACAGACGTTCGCCTCGATAAAGCAGTGATCAAGCTCTCCTTTCTGCAGGCACTCCAGCATCTCCATACAGTTTTCCAGACCGTCCACAAATACCTTGTGATATCCGTCCGCGTCCTCCTCCGTGATAACTGACTGGATCACGCCTCCGCTGACCGGGTAGAGACGGTTGATCTTCGGGTCCGGATTCCCCATGGGCTTATCCTCGCAGGCATGCAGGTCTATCCCTGCTTCTGTCAGCCAGTCCGCCAGCTCTTCAAAAGTCAGAATCGCGTCAATCGCCCCGAATACCCGGTCGTCCCCAATGGCTTCCTGCTTTTTCGCGATGCACGGTCCAAGGAATACCACCTTCACATCCGGCCCGTAAACCTTCTTAATATAACGGCCATGAGCGATCATCGGGGACACAACCGGCGCCATCAGCTTCGCGCAGTCCGGGTAATATTTCTCAACCAGATCATTCACACTGGGACAGCAGGTGGTGATAATATTGGGCATCTCTCCCTTTCTCACCAGCTTCTTATACTCATTGGTCACCAGCGCGGCCCCCTCCGCAGTCTCGCGCACTTCGTAGAAGCCCAGCCGCTGCAGGGCGTCCACCACCTGCCCCGGAGTATCGAATTCCAGCACACCCGCATAAGACGGCGCAATGGAGATAATCGTCTTAAATCCCTGACTCAGATACCCTTTCACCCGGTCAAGATCACTCGCGAACGTCTTCGCGTTCTGGGGACAGACTTCCAGACACCGGCCGCAGTTGATACAGTGATCCACCATAATACGCGCCTGCTCATCCTTCACCGAAATTGCTTTCACAGCACAGTTGCGCACACACTTATAACAATGACGGCATTTCGCATCCTTAAAATCGATGACTTTCATTTCTCTTTTCCTCCTGTGATATATTCCTCACTCAGCGCCGGCCCGATCCGGCCCTGTCAGCCCGGACCTTTGCGTCCAAATCCACGCCCGGACTTTTGCGATATTTTCTCTGTAAAGTTTATTTTATCAGACACTTCAAAGAATATCTACACTAACAATTCAGCTATTTAGATCAACAGCTATTTAGCGCACTAACAGTTCCCGACGAAATGTGTTCGGAAGCGGAGCGGATGGTTTGCGATACGTATTCTGTGAAAGGGGACAGCCGTGCGATGTTCCGTTCCAGAATCCGGAAAATCTAGCAGGCCGAAGAGATGTTTAAGGGCAAAGCAGCGCTCCGGGCAACTCGCTCTGCTCAGACAATCCCTGCGCGCTGCTTAACAACATCTCTCCGCCCTTCAAGATTTTC
>CALWTQ010000045.1 GCA_944384505.1 uncultured Mediterraneibacter sp. | reverse complement strand
TTTCTGGGCTTTTCAAGCCGGAAGTTAATGAATTTATAGCTGTCAAAAGAAGCAGGCGCGGCCGGAAGACTTTCGTAGCCGAAAGTCTCCAAGCCGCGCCAGTTCTACGTTTCAGCCTGTTTAGAGTAATAACACTTCCCTCTGGAAATGCGCAGGAAGCGGAGCGGATGTTTGAAGCGTAAGTTCTTGGAGAGGGGACGTGTGGGGACTGTGACTTTGGAGGAATCTGATGGAAGATCTTAGAAGTCGGAGAGATGTTGTTAAGCGGTGTGCAGGGCTTGTCTGAGCGGTTGAGTAGATAAGCCCCTTGCGGGACTTACCCCTCTCAGATCCGGACGTGCGGCTTTCCCGCATCCGGCTCCTTACAAGACTGATTGTTCATCATCTATCTGGCATACACACTCACATAGATTTTAGGCTCTGCCAATGGATACGCTCTCAGCATATCCTCAAACTGTTCCCATGTGTAGCTTTTCTTCTGACTCCTCCGGTTCAGCCATTTAAACAGGCTCTTTCTCACTTGATGCCGGAAGTTTCTCAGACTTCTTATGTTATCTGTGATGCCGTAGTAATGGTAGTATCCAACAAGTATCTGGTTCAGTTTCTTTATGATCTCTGCCAGCCGCAGTGTCCTCATTGCCCGTATTTCCCGGTGAACCTCTTTGCATTTCTTCGCAAACTTCTTCCTGCTGGTTTTCCTCTTTACCCGGAATTTCCCGTTCCGCCCATGGGAACAGTAGTGTGTAAACCCCAGGAATGCAAAAGTCTGCGGTTTCCTGCCTTTCCTGGCACATCTCTCTTCCGCAAACCTGCCAAACTCTATCAGTCTGGTCTTGCTTTCTTCCAGGGTCATTCCGAAGTTTCCCATTCTTTTCTTCAGGTGCTCATAGAATTGTTCTGCGTCTTCTTTGTACTGGAATGTCACCACAAAGTCGTCCGCATACACTGTCAGACCGCTGTACCCTTTAAACCTCGGCTGCATCTTTTCCCGGAACCACCATACCAGCACATAATGCATGTAGATGTTTGCTATCACGGGTGAGCAGACCGAACCCTGGCCTGATCCTTCTTCTGTTTTCTCATACCTGTAATCTTCCAGTATCCCGGCTTTCAGCATCCGCCTCACCAGCCGGATGACGTTCGGGTCTTTGATCCTCGATTCTATAAACCTGACTGCCCAGTCGTGGTTGATGTGGTCGAAGAATCCTTTGATATCTGCATCCAGCACATAGTTTGTCGGACGCTTTTCCAGCATGACATTCAGGCTTTGGATTGCCTTATGGCATCCCCGGTTCGGGCGGAATCCCCACATTTCGTCATAGAAATGCGGTTCGAACACCGCTTCCAGCACTCTTTTCAGTGCTTCCTGTACGAGTTTATCCTCGTAGCAGTAGATACTCAGCGGTCTTGTTTTCCCGTTTTCCTTCGGGATCTCCACCCTTCTTGCCGGCTGTGGTTTGTACGATTTCTTTTTCAGCCGTCCTACCAGGTTTTCAAGATTCTTCTCCAGATTCCGGCCGTATTCCTCTTTGGTTACCCCGTCAATTCCTACCGCCTTCTTCCCGTCCATCGCTTTATGGCATTCCATCAGCAGTTCCTTGTTGATGAGATGTCCGATTGATGTAAACACCATATCTGGGTTTTCTTTTGATAGTTGTGATATTCTCGCCAATTTCGTTTCCATTGCTTCTCCTATCTCTGGGTATAGCCAATGTTTCCTCTTTGATATTGCCTTGCATAGCAGGGGTGCGAGGAACACCCCTTTCTCCGCTTCCCTCCGGCGGCATTACCCGCCTTCATCGGTACTATCGGGCTATCCGACTGCCTGTACCCCTTTTGCCTCACTCCTTTCGTTGATCGGCATACCGCTCCCCTCACACATAGGGGCGGAGGATGCAGGTTCTCCTCAGTTAACGTAATGTCATTGTACAGCATGGCTGACTTCCAACACCGCCGGACCGCACAGGATCTCGCCATACCGATTCTGCACGTGTTGACTTCCGTTTCGCTCACAACGTTGTCGTCCGAATGGGGGCAATTACGGTGCTAAACTGCCTTATGACCCTACTGCCTAACTGTCTACGCTTTACTCAGCACGGTTGCCCGCGTGAATACAAGACTTGCTACCGGTGATACGGCTGATATCTTACCGGGCAGGGTTTCCACCTGCCAAACATTACGCCCTCTCTGAGCGCACAAGCGAGTTGCTCTGCGCGCCGCTTTGCACTTAGACAGCTCTCCGACTTCTTAGATCCTTCCCGGATTTCGGAACGGAGCAGTACACACACGTCCCCTCTCCAAGAACACGTTTCAAACATCCTCTCCGCTTCCGGACGTGAGTCACAGGATATGTTAGTGCACTAAATAGCTGAACCTCTAATAAATATTTCTTGCTATTTTCCTTCCTTCATGATACTATGTTTTCCACAGACAGCAGTTCTGACACAGTGCTGTTACCATATCCGATGCGATCAGGAAGCATTTCATATTTCGGATAATTTTTATCCACTCATCTGAATATCATCGCTCGATTCAGGCAGATATCCAATGAACAATAGTTAATGAACTGTTCCACTACAAAACTAATAAAAAATATAAGGCAAACTGCTGTATGATATGATATTATAATGATATGGAGACAGTTCCTGTGCCGCTGGAAACGGAGGTTATATTGCAGGACAAACACAAAAGAAAAGACGGACCGGCGCAGGCGGAAGATCTTGCTCTCAAATCCGCTGCCGCCTATTTTGGCGATGAACTGATCCACTGGCTCGGGATCCGGGAGCGGGCGCTCCGCTCAGCCCCCACAGAAATGGTGGAGCTGAAAACCCGGCACATGTACGAAGATTTTCTCTATGAAATGGAAAACGGTATGTATTACCACTTTGAATTCGAAAGCGATTCCATTTCCGAGGATGACCTGAAACGCTTCCGGGAATATGAGGCCTCCACCTCAAGAATTTACAATGCCCCTGTCGTAACCTTTGTCATTTGCTCATCCGGAGTGAAAAAGCTTCGTGACAGTATCACGGAAGGAATCAATACATACCGTGTACAGCTTATACGGCTGAAGGATGAAAATGCAGATAAGGAGCTGGAATATCTTTCTCAAAATCCGAAAGAAACCTTAACCAGAGAGGATATCATTCCTTTACTTTTCTCCCCGCTGATGGGTGGTCGTTCAAAACAGAAAGAACGGATTCTTCAATGTATGGAGATATTGAAAAGAGCGGAAACTACTTTCTCAAAAAAAGAGATCCGGAAAATGGAGGCGATCCTGTATATTTTCGCTGTGAAATTTCTGAATGATAATGAATTAGAATCGATTAAGGAGGCGGTTGCCATGACGAAACTCGGACAGATGATATGGAATGATGCTTTGGAAAAAGGCCGCGAAGAGGGCGAAAAAATAGGAATGAAGCGCGGCGAACAAATCGGCCTGGAGCGCGGATCCGAACAGGCTTCCGAACGTTACAGCCAGCTCATTCTTATTCTGAGCAAAGAAAACAAAAATGACCTTATTATCAAAATTGCCTCGGATCCGGAGTACCGGGAGGCGCTTTATAGACAATACGGAATCTGATCTAATATATCCAATTCCATATGAAATGCACGAAATGTTAAAGCCGAAGGCACGAGGCTCTTCCTCGCACCTTCGGCAATTCTTATTCTAGTACAGTGAAAAATAAATAACCGGCCATATCACTTGCCTGATTTTTCATCTGCTACGTTGTCGTCAATCGACGATGCCACCGCATCGCCTCATTCCTCCGCCTTGCATATGAAGAAATCATTCTGCGTGATATAGCCAGATATTTATTTTTCACTGTACTAGCACCAATCTCTCGTAATCTCTTTTTCGTCTTTATCTTCTCAATCCCGGAACTCCCCCTGCTGCCAGCGCGTCAAAATTCCATACCTCTTCGCTCCAGCCAAGTTCGTCCGTATAAAACTGCTTTTCTTTGAGCTGATCCGCTGTCACAGTCGTGACAGCGTCTAAATCAGCATTTGTCTGGCTGTCGGAATCCTCCAGCTCATAGACACTGCTTGTAATTCCCAGCACATTCCAGCCGGAAACACGGTTGGCATTCACGCCGGTGCTTAAGCTGACCGAACTCTCCACCGCGGCGCTGCCGGTCTGGGGGCCTCCGATCAGGCCACCGTTTCCGATGCGTTCCGGCGCGGTGATCTCCACCTTCGCCAGGCAGTTCCGCACGATCCCGTTTCCCAGCCAGCCTGTGATGCCGCCGATCCGGGCGCCCATGGGATGAACCAGGGTTCCTTCTATGGTTCCTGTCACAATACAGTCCGAAAGCAGATTTCCGTCAAACTGACCGGCGATTCCGCCAAGCGTATTGCTGGCACGCATGGACAGATTTTCAACTGAAATCTGTTTCACCGTACTTCCTGAGATTACTCCGGCAAGGCCGCCCGCCTGATTTCCGTTATGATTAATCCCAAGATCTGCCACACGCACATTCTGTACGGTGGAATTCCTGATCTCATTGGCAAGGGCGCCTTTCTGGCTGTCTTCCGCAAGGCTGATATTTTCCATATTCAGATTTTCAATCACTGCGCCCTCTGTTCTCTCAAACAGCGGCGCATTCAGCCCGGTTATTGTATATCCGTTTCCGTCCAGTTCTCCCGAAAAGGTTCCCGTCACCGCCGCCTGCTGTACAGTTACACCAGCAAAATCAATATCCGCCGCCAGAACATATTTCTTTTTCAGAGCTTCCGGAGATTCACCTATGGCAAGGAGTTCCTCTGCGGCCGTAATCTTCCGCTCTCCCACTGTCACAGTCATATCCCCGTATTCATAATATCCTTCGGTCTTAGTCCCGATCAGCGGAAGCGGCATGTCGGCCCCCTCGGTACGCACATTTCCGATCACTGCCTTCTTTGTTTTCACAGACAGCAGGGCCCGGGCGTCCGACGCGTAAGACGGATCCTGAATGGTCAGATTCCATACATGGGCATACTGCAGATCCCCGAAAACCGGATACTGCATCCCGGTCAGACTGCATCCGTTTCCATCCAGGAATCCGATGAATCTTCCCGGAATATAGCTGTCGCCGGAAGCTGTGATCTGACTGAAATCCAGATCATTTTCCAGACGGTAATATCCGTATGGATTCTCCTGAGCCAGACGGATCAGCTGTTCCGCCGAGGTAACGGATGCCGCGGCCGGAGCACGATAGATTCCGCCTTCGCTGAAATCTCCTGTCACCCGTTTGATCATGCCGTAGAGCATGCGTTTCGTCTCAATACTGCTCACATTCCGGTTTCCGCTGGCCGCATCCTCCTCGAATGCCGCCTTAAACTGCGCGATCACCTCATCCTTGTCAAAATAAGGAATCTGATCCAGATTCTGCTCCACTGTCCGATAACGGCCCATCTTGTAGCCTTTCCATGTAATGTCGGGATTTCCCGTAACCTGACGCAGAGCATCCAGGTCATTTTTACTCAAGGCGGACATATATACCATATAGCCTTTTTCATATCCTGCCAGCCCAAGCATTTCCTGACCGAGCCGCTTGAAGGAATGAGTGTCCGGCGAGCCGTCATCGTTGTGGGACTGATACCAGTTCATGGTATAGAATGATTCAAATCCATAACTTCCATCCGTGGCTGTGCCCACGTTTTCCGGATAAGTCCGGGAGGTACGCACAGATATTTTATTCTCCCACAGATCTTCCATATCTTTCAGTCCCATTGCGCGGATCTCTTCTTCTGTCATGGTCCGGTACACCGTGCGCATGGAAGCATTGCCCGCAGATGTATGCTCCGCCTTTACCGCCACTGCGGCCTGCTGCTTCGGCGTAAGCTCCAGAAACGCCTGTGCCGCCAGATAATCCAGGACATACCCTGTCTCAAACATTTCCCTGTAATAGCTGTGGACCTTTTCGGCGGAATCGATTCTCTCATAACTGAAATTGTTGGTCATCTCCGTACCAATCTCCTTCATGGTTGAGATATTGAATACCATAATTCCATCCCGCATTTCCTGGGCAATATTGCCGTCCGCGTGGGCTTCTCCGCCCGTTCCTTCTCTTCTTCCCGCTCCGCCGTAAAAATATCTTCCATCCTGATTATGCGCCGTCTCATGGCTGAAGGTAAAGAAACTGTAATCACTTGTCCCAAGGGCAGCGTCCCACATCCAGATAACGATGCTGCCGTCCGCCACCGCCGCGCTTCCGTTCAGCGCATTCAGCATATTGTTGGCCTCATAGACCCACTTCATAACCGGATCTCTTGTCTGTCCCTTTTCCTGAGCTCCGGCGGAAGCCGCCTCACTCTCCGGGAAATTCAGACGCGTGTCATACTGAATATTGACAAAACTGTTGAGCTGATCCGCGGCATTTTGCATCCACCTGGAAGAAACGCCGTAAAAGACTCCCATCTTCTCCGCATATATCTCCGCTGTCCGGCGGATCCGTTCTCTCTCCTGACCGTCCTTGTTCAGATACTCAGGATACCGGTTCATACTTCCGATGATAAGCTGGGAGGGAACCGATATCAGGTACATATCTTCCTGGGGCGCCGTAAGAATCTGCAGCACAAGGCTCTTCCGCCCCTCTTCCAGACCGGACAGATTATCCCAGATCCGGTACCGGATCTTCCCTTCATCGCCGCGGGCTTTTTCTTCCACCAGCACACCGTCAAAACCGTCTTTAAACCATTCATTGGGATCTCCATATCCGGCAACGCTCTTCGCCAGCCCTCCCAGAAAATCAGTCAGATTCTCTCCTATATAGTTTTTCAGCACATTGTTATAAAATGTTACGGTCTGATTCGTATCCCGCTGTCCGGCCGCCGCGGTCAGAAGCTGATCCGTCAGTTTTTCCGCCGTTATGCCTGCCGCTATTTTCCCGCCGTCAAAAAACAGGAGGTCGCTCAGCAGGACACCGCTGTAATCAATGCGGTACCATTTATCATAGTAATTATATGCGTAGAGCATCCGCTTCAGCGCGTCCTCATCCTTCATCCGCTCTTCCGCAAGCGCCCGGACAGCCGGATGGGTGCTGTAGGTCGGATAATCCTCCCCGGACGCAATAATGCTCTGCAGCACGGTCTCCATCCGGGGTTTTACATTTTCATTGTAATAATCCGTATACAGACGGCTCTCATCCTCCGGTGTCAGATCCGCGATCTCCGAAGCATAGTCATATCCGGATACTTTCGCCGCCATTTCTGAAAAAAGAGCCTCATCCATATCCGTAATATAGCGGTGGAACTGATATTTCAGACCGGTACCCTCCATCCGGTAAACGGCCGCCAGATCCCCGGTCAGCCCGCTGCAGGTAACCGGATATTCCTGCATTGTCCCATCCTCATATACCAGCCGGATGGTCCGGATCACCGCGGGATCCTCTCTTCTGATTCCGGATACAAGCGAACCGCTTTCATCCAGTGGGAGAACATACCGGAGTCTCCCCGTCACCAGACGGTCATTTTCATCCGCCAGATTCCCGTACTCCACCCAGAGACGGGTATCGGACAGGGGCAGAAGTTCCGCCATGTTGGCATATGCCAGTTCCCTCTCAGGGCGATAATTTTCATGATTCAGGACCGCGCTGTAACCGGGTATCTCATAATGATTCTCCTCCACAGGCGCGTTTTTCAGCGCCGGACGCTTTCCATAGGAAAGTCCGTCCAGATCCCAGATATCCTCATCAAAACCCAGAGTGTCTTTATAAAAATCCATACTGTAGATCCGGTCTGTCTCTTTTACATTCGACTGATTCTCTTCCGTAATATTACTTATGCCGGAGGAGCCGGAATACTCGTAAACTTCCCGCACGTCTCCCAGAACATCAAACCCGGCGATCCGGTATCCTGCCCCGGAGCTCATGCTCAGGCTGTACGCAATATCCGGGGTTCCCTTGTCCGGGCCACCGATGAGTCCGCCGTTCCCTTTCGATGCCGGCGCAATGATCTGTGCCTGCGTATAACACCTGCTGATGCTCCCGCCGCCGTGCCATCCTGTGATGCCGCCCGTTCGTGCTCCCAGCGACGGATGATCATAAGTTCCCTGCACCTTTCCTGTCACATAGCAGTTCTCTATGAGGGCACCGGATTCCGTCTTTCCCACGATTCCTCCGACAGCAACCAGCCCCCGGACGGAAACATTTACCGATGCGCTCTCACGGATCGTAGAATTCACCAGTCTGCCGCCAAAGGCTCCCATTCCGTCCACACTGTTGGAGATCGCCGAATCTTTGATAAATACATTTTCCACCACAGACCGGTTCTGAATCGTCTGGGCAAGAATTCCGCTTCGGTCCGCTGTCACCGAAGCATCCTCAATCACAAGGTCATGGATATGCGCGCCGCTTAAGGTGGAAAAAAGCGAAGTAGGAAGGTTCTGGATCCGGTAGCCGTTCCCGTCAAGCTCTCCTGAAAATGTGCCTGCCACCGCAGCGTCAGCCGCGGAAATACCGGAGGCATCCAGATCTTCTGTCAGTTCAAAACTTCCTCCGGGGTTGGCCGCCATCCGGCGGATCAGATCCTCCGCCCCTGTGATCAGCGGATGCTCCCCATTCTCGTCCCGGTATGCAACCGGGAAAGCATGTTCCATCACCCGTGTGCCGTCAGCCTCATGCCGGATCAGGTCTTTCTGATCCAGATGAGCATACACTCTCCCGGAATCTCCGTCTCTTGTAAACTCCCGGATTCCCGCATAGAGATCCGGCATGCTTTCCATCTCGATCACAGCGTAATAATGTTCCGCCTCTTCCGGAAGTCCTCCCGTCACATCCAGAATCGCAATCTCTTCCGGACCGTTCCCGCCAGCGTAATACAGCCGCTGCGCGGTGATATCCTTTAACTCCAGCGCGTCATTGGAAACAGCTACATTTTCCATATAAAGAACTTCGTCCACGTGCAGGTTGGACTGATCCTCCAGTGAATCCGAATCCCGGTCATAGTCCGCCGTCACGGTGATGACATAATTTTCCTTCACCGTAAGCGCTGCGGATACACTGTTTTCCCCGGCAGATACCGCTTCGTCCAGAAGAACCTTGCCGCCCTCTTCCTCCACCCGGATCCGCGCCTTCAGAAGGGCTCCGTCCGGATCCAGCAGCTCAAATACAGTCTCCAGTTCATCCTTTTGCGTTCTGCTCCAGATCAGGTTTCCGACAGAGGGAATATCACGGAGCACCTCCACGGATACGGAGCTTTCTGTATCTACGATAGTTCCTTCCGAAAATACCGCCTGTGAAAGGGAAACTTCCTGCACTCCCGCTGTTTCCGATACTGAAACTGCAATCTGGTATGTGCCGGTCTGATCACTTTCGGCCGGATCATCATCAGCCTGAAAACTTCCTCCCTGAGAATCCGGACCAGTAACCGGGATTTCACGATTGTTAATCACCAGAGCCGCAAGCTCCTCATCCAAATTGTGCGCCAGCTCATACGTCAGGATCACTTCACCGCCTTTTTCCACGTAAAGAACGTCTGCCTGGCTGTCCGCGATATGTATCCGTGGCTGCGCCTTCACAGTAAGTTCTCCCAGTATCACTTCCCGCTCCACACCGCTTCCGTCAGATGTCAGATCGCAGTCCGCCGTTACCTGTACGGTATAGGCAGTTGTAAGCCCGCTGTCGGTCAGAGGAATCTCACGATCAAATGTTCCCTGATTCAGATCCTCCGCGCCAAACGCCATCTCTCCTGCCACGGAGCCGTCCGCTTTTATCATCCGTACCCTGTGAGCTGTCAGGGCATCATCCTCATCTTTCAGGCTGAATTTCACCCGGAACTCTCTGTTTTTCTCATCTTCCCGTGCCTCCAGTTCCGTCAGTTCGGGCCGGAATTTCAGAATCATGACGGAGAGCTTCTGGTCTTCTCCCAGTTCGAAAGATTTTCCATTTTCCAGAACCAGCTCTTCCGCCCGGATCAGAGTATCCCCCGGTTTTTCAAATCCTTCCAGAGTCACGTAAGATCCGCCGTCCCCTTTCTCGACCTGATAAGCCATTCCATTTACTGTCAGCCGCTCGGGAAGGAAGGACGTAGCGTTGCTGCTCTCGAAAAAGAGTATAACCGGTTCATTTCTGCTGAACTGATCCTTCTGCTCGCCATCCGCGGTTCCCGCCTTCATGCCGCCAAAGGTAAACTGATAGTCAAGGTTCAACGCAATCTCTCTGGTTACCAGAATACTTCCCGTATGGTCTTCTTCCGGTTCCAGCTCATCCGAATCCCTGTTGTATTCCGCTGTAATACGCACTTCATAAGCCGTTCCCTCTTCCAGGTCCAGGACGAACTCATTTTCTCCCCGACGAATGGTCTCCCCGGTATTCAGACTTCCGTCATCCTTTTTTACAACTTCCACCCGGGCCGAATCCAGCGCGCCGTCTTCGTCTTTCAGATCGAAGGAAACCTTCATCTGTGCGGAGTCAGTCAGATCCTCTGCCAAAAAGCCTTCCACTGAGGGCGCGTTTTTCAGTACATCGATCTTCTCTCTGTGATCCACATTTACCTTCTGACCGTTGTCAAGCAGTGCTTCCGTAAAATGAAATTCCCGGACTCCCGCCTGTTCTCCTGCATTGATCTTCACAGAGTACACAGAGCCATCCTGCTGCAATTCCACATCGTACTCAGCATCATTGACCATCACGCTCCGTATCCGCGCTCCGCAGGTTCCTTCTGCATAAAATTTCAATTCTGCCATTTCCTGCTTCTCATAATAGAACCTGTCTGTAACAGAAGAAAGCTCCACCTTATAATCCAGGCTTTTCTCTATTCTCCGAATCAGGATCGACAGATCCGAAACTGTCAGATCACCATCCGAATTCAGATCCGCCGTACGCTCTCTGTTCTCCGGCAGAAGTTCCAGTTCAATCAGATGTTTCTCCAGCAGTTCCACATCCGTATAGTCCACACTGCCGTCCTCATTGAGATCCCCTTTTCCTGTGGATGCCGCAGCGCTTCCAAGCACGGCGGATGCTGCCAGAGTAATCAGCAGAATACCCGTCAGAATCCTGCCGCCCATGCTGCCGGATGACAGCCGGCCTTTTCTTCTTTCCGTCAGAAGTACAGCCACAAGAATCAAAGAAATCAGGAGTGCTCCCAGAAACAGCCAGAACAGGATACCGGAATCTCCGGTCCGGACTGTTCCCAGCCCCAGTTCCTGCGCTTCCCCGGCACTGCCATTTTCTAAATCAGCACCTTTGTCCAAATCATTTCCGTCGCCTGAAGAATCACTGCCAATGTTATCAGACTCTCCCTGCTCTATGCCCGAAATCTCTTCGTAATCTTCTCCCGAATCCTCAGCCGGCGGTACCGCAGATACCGAATCCAGATCAAAGGTGACATCCGGAAGAACCAGATCTGCTTTTCCCTCTGATATAACAGTATCTTTTACTCCCACGAAAGTCTCTTTTGCCGGAACTGTCTCTTTCGCTTTCAGCCGGATGCGAAATACCGATTCCGCCCCTTTACTTCCCGCTCTGTTAATCAGGATAAACTGTCCGTTATCCGGATTATAAAAGAGGCGTTCCCAGGAATTCAGTGTCTCAAAATCTTCCGATGACACATCCTCAAAAACATCCTGATCCACCGTCAATGTTCCTTTCAGAGCATTCGCCCCATCGGTAACATCCGCGTGGCTGCCAAGACCAAAGGTCAATGTAATTTTCTCACCGCCTCTCACAGCGGTCTGATCCGCTGTGATCTCCATTCCACTGTCAGCTGCCGCAGCTCCCTCCAGTCCTCCTAATAAGAGTCCGCATATGGTAATTATCACTGCCGCAAGCAGGGCTCTTAAT
Organism: uncultured Mediterraneibacter sp.; assembly: GCA_944384505.1. Classification (GTDB taxonomy): domain Bacteria; phylum Bacillota; class Clostridia; order Lachnospirales; family Lachnospiraceae; genus Mediterraneibacter. The sequence goes on along the minus strand of CALWTQ010000045.1, from coordinate 17,966 downwards.
TTTCTCATAAAAAACAATCAGTCCTTTCAAAAATCATTTTTCAAACAGACTGATTGTACTTTCTTCATGATGTGAAGAACAATATGATATTACTGGAAATTACTCAAAAACCGCTTTTTCCAGGCATCCGTCTTTTCCTGCCGCCTGATAGATATCAATACAGTTCATCAAAGCTCCTCCGGCCGCGTATGACGGAAATAGGAAGCCGCATTCCGGCTCTCCCGGCTCATAATCGCCGCTCACCGGGCAGATGGCACAGATCAGATATTCAAACATCTGCTCAGATTCTCCCAGTCTCTCATGATCCGCAGCTTTAGCCGGGATATCATAGCGATCGTGAAACAGAAATATTCCATACTCATGATCCGAGTGATACCTTTCAGCCACAAAATCGTAAAAAATATCGAGAAGGGCATCATTTTCCAGCCCTGAAGCGCGCGCTCCCATCAGAAGCTGCCAGAGACTATCCTTCCCCCTGCATTCCTCCGGAATCACATACCGTTTCAGATTTCGGTTTGTCTCTGCAAAAGGAACTGCCTTTGCAATTTCCAGATTTTTTGCTCTGTCTGAACCAGACAATTTCAGAAACCTGGTATTAAATGTTCCGTCAACAAAACCGTCAGGATCAAGATACGCTCCTGCCACCCGTGTAATCGAAGTCCGCTTTACATTCATTCTCCTCGTCAGGGCAAGCATATCCTCTCTGTCAATCTCGATTGCCCTATACTTTGATTTCATCTGAGCCATCTACTGTTTTCCTCCTGTTTACAACTCTGCTCCGATCTTTATATTCTTTGCCTATTTCACCATATTCCACAGCTTCACGCCGATAAAAATCCCCGGAATAAGAAACACCACCGGGTGAGATGTCATGCATGCCGGGATCAGATATGCATAAGAAACCGATATTCCTGCATACGGAAGAGCAATCGTTACCCAGAACACAATCAGTATCAGCACTCCGATCAGCATCAGCACAGTATCCCTCTTCCGCCCCGGCACGCCTCTCCTGTCACGGAAAATCAGTACCACAAAAATCATTCCGATAAATACCCAGGACAGCGGAGTCGTCACAAACCCACAGACTATACTCAACGGATGAATCTCGAACGTCACCGCGGCCTGCGGAGCCAGCACAAACCGGTTATACAAATTCAGGGCCATACAAATCACCAGTCCGGCCACGATAATAATAGAATACAGTTTCTTCATCACTTTCTCCCTCCTCAATTAAATGAAATGACGCAAAATCTCAGCTTCTTCTGTTTCATAGAATCAGACTTTTACACTCTGTCGTATTTTAATCATACTATATCCCTGTGCGCATGTGAAGCACGTAATCCGGAAGAAATCCGCAAAAAAAACTGTAATGTTGCTATCTTCCTTCATATACTGTTAGAAAGCTTTCAAATAAGGAACTGCACATGAACAATTATTACCCCTTCGTAAACACTCCGCTTCCATACTCCTACGACGCCCTGGAGCCCTTCATCGATGAAAAAACGATGCGCCTTCACCATAATCGGCATCTGCAGACCTATATTGATAATCTGAACAAACTGCTTGAAGAAAATCCTTCTCTTCAGAAATATTCCCTTGAAAAGCTGGTGTGCTGCTGGAGGACACTGCCCTGCCATCTTCAGCCGCCGATTCGGAATAACGCGGGCGGAGTCTATAATCATCGATTCTACTTCAGTGGCATGTCTGCACCCGGACGGTCATATACCGCCCCCTGCCTCTTTGAGCAGATTGCCCTTCAGTTCGGCAGTCCGGAAAACTTTAGAGCTGAGTTTAAGAAAGCTGCGCTTTCTGTATTTGGTTCCGGTTACGCATGGCTCATCCTGGATCAGGGCTGTCTGAAAATCATTACGTCAGCCAATCAGAACACTCCCATGTCTTTCTGCTTAAAACCGCTTCTCAATATTGACGTCTGGGAACACGCTTATTATCTAAAGCACTATAATCAACGGGCCGCATATATCGATGACTGGTTTCATATTGTAAACTGGAGTATAGTTGAAGAAAGATTTTTATTTATTTAAATAATTTTAGATTTCCTTTTCAACTGCAAGGAGCCCGGTTCCACGCACGGGCGGATTCCGGGTCTCCTATTTAATTCAAGATTCTATTTTCCCCACTTTACTTTTGATTGCCTTCTCCAGAAATTCCGCGCATCCGGGCACTTCCCTGTCGTAATATGCCCGAAATCTTTCATCACTGATATAGAGATTTGCCATAGCGTTATGCGCTTCCTCTGTATACCGCTTCCATGTCATGCCCAGCCATTCCTTGTGAAGTATGACAATGCGCCCGGCTTCCTCACTGTCCGGGCTGACCCCTGACAGAACCGCTTCTTTTAATCTCGTCCGGATCTCTTTTCCCAGATTTTCAAATCTTTCGTACTCTTCTTCTGTCATATTCAGAACCTTTCTCTGAGCTGCGTCAACGTCTTCATCTCCATATTTTCTGCGTGCTTCCTCACCATACATCTCCTCATGCTGCTTCACGGCATTTTCTTTAAATGCCTGAAATTTCTCTGCATCGCTCATATCGTCTTCTCCTTTCATTGATTGAATAGAACGCTGTACCAGATCAATCAGCCTGTCAATCCGATCTTTCTGCATCTCCAGATCACGGAGATGCTCCTCAAGAGCTCCTGCAAGATCGAATTCCTCATCGTACAGAATCCGCCGGATACTTTTCAGATCCATCCCTCTCTCCCGATAAAACAAAATCTGCTGCAGCATATTTACCTCATATTCTCCGTAGAACCGGTATCCAGCTTCGCTGGTATACGACGGTTTTAAAAGACCGATCTGATCATAGTAGCGCAGGGTGCGTGCACTCACTCCCGCCAGTTCTGAGAGTTCTTTGATGCTGTACATAAGTTTCCTCCTGATTTTAAAACTTGTCCGGAAATTCTCTCTCCGGTAAAGTCCACTGGTTTCGTTCTATCGCTAATGATAAGTATTGACGCTGCGTCAAAGTCAAGATATAAATGCAGATTTTTTCAGTTTAATTGTAGCCAAAATATAGCATTTGATTAGAACCCATAATAGACATAGCTTTTCCTAATCTAAATATGCATCTCACATCCCGGATAAAAACGTGATCAGACCCGCAGCTCCAATAAAACCATATACCAGCAGTTTCATCTTCGCTATATCAATCCGCTCCACGATTCTGCTCCCTGCCCAGGCACCAAGCAGCAATGCCGCAGCTCCCGCAGCCAGCGGAAGAAACAAGTCAGAGCTTAACTGTCCGGACAATATGCGGACCGCGGTTCCATATAAACTTGTGATCATAAAAAAAGTTTGTATTGTCCCCAGATACTCCTGTTTTTCTTTCAGTATCGCCATGAAATAAATGACTATTGTAGGACCTCCGATTCCGAAAAATGCGTCAATAATAGCGGCCAGAGCCGCACACACAAGAGCAGACCATATACCTGCAGTAATCTGTATTTTTCCTGCTCCCACTATAAAATATACCGCAAGTACGATCAGAAAGATCCCCAGAACTGGTTTCAGACTGTCCATATTCAGTTTCATGGCCATTCGAATTGCCGCAAAATACACAGGAAAATAAAATACCAGCGGCAGTACACATATCTGTAATCGTACAAAATGTCGATATCGCCACACAATGGATATGCACAGAACTGCGCACAACAGCTGAGACATGGCGGAAGACTGTAGCATTTGAAAACAAAACGGATAAAACATCATCAGGAGGATTCCGGCCCCAAAGCCGGTCACCCCCTGTACAAGCCCGGCAAAAACAGCCGGTACCACCACAAAAATGTACTGAAACATGTTCTTCCCCCGTTATTTTGCAACAGTCAGAACTTTGTCCATCGCCTTCGCTGTTCCTGTTTTTTCTACGGTTACCGAAGAATAATCCATACTGTTTGTCACTGCAACCACAGTAATGTCAGGATGTCCGGCTTTTCTGATCGCCTCCGGTTCAAAGCTTAAAAGGAGCTGTCCTTTCTGAACTTCATCCCCTTCTTTGCACTTCAGGTCAAAGCCTTCTCCGTTCATATCCACCGTATCAATTCCCACATGAATCAGAACTTCCATACCATCCTTCGACAGAAGGCCGACCGCATGCCTGGTATCCATTGTCTGAATCACTGTCCCATCAAATGGCGCGTACACATACGGCTTATCCGGCTTGATGGCAAATCCCTGTCCCAGAAGTCCGGATGCAAAGGTTTCATCCGGCACCTGATCAAGAGGTACGATTTCTCCTTCCAGAGGAGCGTAGAGTGTGTTCGGTTCCGATGGCGTCTCCACTTTGTCCTGAACCTTTGGCGCTGAAGCATATTCCTCCTGCTGTGTTCCTGCATATTTTGCTTTCTTTTCCCCTCCCAGTATAAATGATGCGATCAGGGATACAAAGAACGCAATACAGACTGTACCGATCGCGACAAAAATATTATTAGGATCTTCTCCCATAAAGGTCGGCAGCGCAGGAATTCCTGGTGTTGCAATAGCATATCGTTTCAGATGGAAAATACCGGCAAACAGACCTCCTGTCAGACCGCCCAGCACAACTGCGGGAATAATCTGTTTATATTTTACGATAATACCGTATACAGCCGGCTCCGTCACACCGCAGAGTGCGGTAAATCCAGTTGAAAATCCAAGTTCTTTTACATTTTTATCTTTACAGCGGATGGCAAATCCAAGCGTTGCACCTGCGCAGGCAAGTACAGCCGCAAGGAATCCGGGACCGCAGACTGTCTCATATCCCATCTCCGCAAGCTGAATGGTCTGAAGAGGCGGGAAGATTGCAAGATGCATACCGAAAAATACAAGGAATGGCTGTACTGCCCCTACAATCGTCGGCACCAGAACCGGAACATTTTCATCAAGGAACGCAATTCCGTTCGAGAGGATGCTTCCTATGTAAGATCCAAGCGGCGCCAGGATGATGAGAGATACAATCGCTGTAACTGCCATTGTAATCAGCGGTTTCAGAATTGCCTTGACCATATTCGGCGATACTTTCTCTGCAAATCGCTCCACATAGGACATAAACCATACCGTCAGGATTGTTGGAAGTATGGACGATCCATAAGAAAACAATCTGACAGGAATTCCAAAAAAGTCGACCGGATCCCCGGCTGCAACAAGTGCGTTCCAGTTCGGATGAATCAGAACGCCGCCAATCATTGCGGCCAGATACGGGTTGCATCCGAATTTCTTTGCCGAAGAGAATGCAAGCACCACCGGGAAGAAATAGAAACCGGAATCAGCAATAAAATTCAATATGTAATATTCTGAAGATTCATCCGAAAGTCCCAGCGCGACCATGATTACCAGAATAGCTTTGATCATACCGGCTCCGGTGATCAGAGGGATAACCGGGGCAAAGATTCCTGATATCATATCCAGAAGTTTTGCACTTAACTTCTGCTTTTCTTCTCCGCTTCCGTTGTCATCGGCAGATCCGGTATCTTTTAACTCGCCGACAATCTTGGTAACTTCTTTATATACCTCTGCCACATTTGGGCCTATGATTACCTGCGTCTGTGCGCCGACTTCTTTTACCCCCATAACTCCGTCCAGTGCCTCGATTTCCGCAATTTTTGCCTTGCTCATATCAGCCAGCTGAAAACGCAGGCGTGTCATACAGTGAAGCACGCCTTTTATATTTTCTTTTCCACCTACCAGGGGAATTAAATCCTGCGCAAGTTTCTTTACATCCATTTCCCTCTTCCTTTCTGTTCAATCTCTCTCAATTCTCAAGATCCGCGCCATTGGAGGCAATCACCTTTTTATACCAGTAAAAGCTTTTCTTCGGACGGCGTTCCAGTGTTCCGTTTCCCTGATCATCTTTATCAACATATACGAACCCATACCGCTTCTTCATCTCTCCGGTTCCTGCGCTGACAAGATCTATCGGCCCCCATGGCGTATATCCCATCAGGTCTACATGATCAATTTCCACCGCGTCCTTAAGCGCACGGATATGTGCCTGGAGGTACTCTATCCTGTAATCATCTATAATTGATCCATCCTCTTCTACTTTGTCCACAGCTCCCATCCCGTTTTCTACAATAAAAAGCGGAAGCTGATAACGATCATAGAGATTATTCAATGCCATGCGCAGTCCGATGGGATCGATCTGCCATCCCCATTCCGTTGCTTTCAGGTATGGATTTTTCCCGCCGCGCTGCATATTTCCACCTGTATACTCTGTCACATGTACGCCCTCAACACGGGAACTGTAATAGCTGAAACCGATAAAATCGACAATGCCCTCTCTTAACAGTTCTTCATCTCCCGGCTCCATGGTAAAATGACCGCCGATGGATTCCTGATACGCTTTGCAGACATTAGTGTATCTTCCCCTGACATACACGTCACCGTAATAATAAGTCGGCGCCATTGCATCACGGGCCTTGATCTGATCCAGAGGATCGCAGGTATGCGGATATGTTGTCGGGTAGATCAGCATGCATCCGATCTTTGCCTGGGGATCAATCCGATGACACTCTTTCACAGCAAGTGCGCTTGCCACAAGGAGATGGTGGGTTACCTGGAGTTTTACATCCGGAATGTTTTCATCCTCCCGGTAAATAATCCCTGCCTGAAGATATGGACGATCCATTCCCAGAGTGCAGTTTACCTCATTAAACGTCATCCAGTATTTTACTTTTCCTTTATAACGTTCAAACAGAACCTTACAGTAACGATGGAAGAATTCAATTAGTTTCCGGTTTCTCCAGCTATCGTATTCTTTTACCAGTGCCAGCGGCATTTCATAATGACTGATTGTAATAACCGGCTCAATATGATACTTCAGCAGTTCATCAATCACCTGGTCATAGAAACGAAGTCCCTCCTCGTTTGGCTCATTCTCATCTCCGCGCGGAAAAATCCTTGTCCATGCAATACTCATGCGGAAACACTTGAATCCCATTTCCGCCAAAAGTGCAATATCCTCTTTATATCTGTGATAAAAATCAACTGCAACATGGCTTGGGTAATAGTCACCTTCAATAATATGATCATCAATTACACGCGGGACATTCACACTTCCGCCTTTATACACATCATCGATGGAAAGGCCTTTTCCACCTTCCAGATATCCGCCTTCGAACTGATTTGCCGCAGTAGCTCCGCCCCAGAGAAAATCCGTTCTTAATCCTTTTGACATTTCATTACTCCTTCCTTTTCACCGCATTGTTTCAGCGTCTCTGTTCTTTCTATTTCTTTGTTCTGATCCAGTTATATCACTTCCATAGATTTTGTTCAATATGTATAATAAATTCTGAAATATCGTTTCATTTTTATGTATATTTTATTACATAAATCTGAAACAACTGTTTCAAAACAGCAGATTGGAGAAAAATATTTATCGGATTTCCACTGTTATTATTCTGCTTCTTGTCTTTTGGATCCAAATCGCCTATAGTAGTAACAGAGATTAAATTAAGAGAAAATAAACAAAAGGAGGTGTATCCGTGCTTCTGACTCAGAAAATCGAAGTAATGGATCTGCCCTCAGCGGAAAAGACAGCCGCGAACTATCTTCTGGCCCAGGGCAGCAAATTGAAAGGCCTTTCCACGCGAAAAATTGCCTCTGACGCTTACACCACCCCGGCCACACTGGTCCGGCTCGGACAACGGCTCGGATATGAAGGCTGGACGGATTTTTTTGAAGCATTTATGGAAGAACGAGAATACCTGGAACGTCATTTTCAAAACATTGATGCCAATCACCCGTTTTCTCCTGACGACAGTACAACAACTGTTGCAAATAAGATTGCGTCCCTTCACAGAGAAAGTATCACCGACACCATGTCACTTCTGGATTATGATGTTCTGGAACAGGCAGTCAACTGTATGCTTCGTTCCAGGACAATCTATCTGGTCGGTGTGTGTGTCTCTCTGGACTGCACCTGGCTTTTCAAACGGAATATGCAGCGTCTCGGGAAAAATGTACTTCTGGAATCCAACAATGCGGAGCAGCTCTGCACAATCCTGTCTGCCACACCGGAAGACTGCGCGATCGCTGTGACTTATTCAGGCTCCCCGAAAAGAGTGGTAGATGAAGTTAATATACTTCACGATATGGGTGTCCCTCTGATTCTTCTCACAGGCCTGGGGGATAATCCCGTACGTCCGCTGGCAGACTATGTACTGAATGTTACCACCCGGGAACGTTTGTATTCCAAAGTAGGCAATTTTTCCACAAACGTATCAATTCATCTTCTTCTGGATATTCTATATGCCTGCTATTTTGATGCGGATTATGAAAAAAACTGGAATACCAGAATTAATATTGTGAAAAAAATGGAACGGTTTCGTTCCTCTCGAAATGAAATTATGAAAGAACAGCCTTAAAAGCCGTCACCACAAAGATAAAAAAGTCCGAAAATTCCTCTTTCACATGGGGAGCAAGCACATGCTCCCTCCCCGCCAGAGCGGACACGAGCATAATGAGTGTGGACTCCGGCAGATGGAAATTGGTGATCAGGCAGGCCAGGATCTTAAACTGATACCCGGGATAAATAAAGATCTCCGGCCATCCGCTGCAGGCTTTGAGCCTTCTGTTTTCATCTGCCGCAGATTCGATGGTACGGCAGCTTGTGGTTCCCACGCAGATCACACGCTTTCCATTCTTCTTCTGACAGCCATATATTCATTAACTCCCGTCCTGCCCCCCAGAAAGTTACAACTCCTTGAATTCCCCAGCTGTTAATAGTTTCTGCAATGTAGTATACTTAGGAGCTCTGGTCGAGGCCGCTGAAATACTTCCCAGCGGAACCGGATTTTCAAGCTCTATAGCATTTCCTTCAAAGTGAATCAGATATTTCTTCCTGTCAGCATCATACTCAAATCCATCTGGAGCGATCTTCGCATAGTGGGTAATTTTTGAAATCGGCGCCCCCACATAAACAGCTACATATTTCAGGTATGGAATCCTGTCTTTTTGCACCCTCACATAATACCATCTTCCTTCATCCAGAAATGCTTCTCTGAACCCCTCCTCGTGTCCGGGAAAGACGACAGTATCAAAGTTCTCATTGTCTTCTCTCCTCGTTTCCACTGCAATCCCCTCTTCTTCGAAGATCTGCAATGCATCCTGAATATATGCGTCAACCGCATCCTCAATAATCATATTCCTGGATGTGCTCCTCCCCGACTGCTTCGAAAGTGTTCTCGCTATCGCGTCCAGCTGATCAATGGATTCGTTTTTTAGCGAAATAGCTATCTGCTTTTTTGTCTCCACTTCCCGGGCTTTTAGTCTCTTTTGAATCGATTTCTCTACATTGCTCATTTACGATCTCCTCCTATAATTTATTTTATAGATATTATATCACACACCATTTCAGAATGTGTCAATACCGTAATTTATTTCTATAATAAAATTTATAGTTTTTATTTATAAAGTCAAACACCCCGATGCAAGCATGTCCGTTCGGATCGTTGCTCACTGTAATAAAAAGCGGGAAAGACGCTTCCTGTATTGCACCAAACACGTCTTTCCCGTTCTTTCCGTATCGATATATTTTTATATCATTTTATAAACATCGCATCTCCGAAACTGAAGAACCGATACCTCTCCTTCACCGCTTCCTCATAAGCGGCAAGCACATGTTCCCGTCCTGCCAGAGCAGATACAAGCATGATGAGTGTGGACTCCGGCAGATGGAAATTGGTGATCAGGCAGTCCAGGATCTTAAACTGATACCCGGGATAAATGAAGATCTCCGTCCATCCGCTGCAGGCTTTGAGTCTTCCGTTTTCATCCGCCGCGGATTCGATGGTACGGCAGCTTGTAGTTCCCACGCAGATCACGCGCTTTCCATTGTCCTTCGCGCGGTTAATCTTCTCTGCCGCTTCCTCGTCAATCATGTAGAACTCTGAGTGCATATGGTGGTTTTCCACATCGTCCACCTTCACCGGGCGGAATGTTCCCAGTCCCACATGGAGAGTCACATGGGCGATGTCCACTCCCTTTTTCTGAATCTCCTCCAGAAGTTCCGGAGTAAAATGCAGTCCCGCCGTAGGAGCCGCCGCAGATCCCGGATGTTCCGCGTAGACTGTATTATACCTGTCTTTATCTTTTAACTGATGGGTAATATAAGGCGGCAGCGGCATCTGACCGAGCTGATCCAGGATCTCCTCGAAGATCCCTTCATACTCAAAACGGATCAGGCGGTTTCCCTCGTCCACCACATCCACTACCTCGCCGACCAGAAGACCGTCTCCGAAGCTGATCCTGGTCCCAGGTTTCGCCTTGCGTCCCGGTTTCACCAGAGTCTCCCAAACGTCATCCGCGCCTCTTTTTAAGAGCAGCACCTCAATCTTTGCACCGGTCTCTTCCTTCGCGCCGATCAAGCGGGCCGGAATCACCTTTGTGTCATTGATCACAAGACAGTCCCCGGGATTGAGGTAATTGACAATCTCCTTAAACACATGATGAGATGTCTCTCCCGTCTCCTTGTCCAGCACCAGCAGCCTGGAGGACGAGCGATCCTCCAGCGGATCCTGAGCGATCAGCTCCTGGGGCAGGTCATAATAAAAATCACTTGTCTTCAAGCGTATCTTCCTTTCTTTCAAATTCAAACAGCTATATAGTCACTAACTTCCGAATTGAAAAGCCCAGAAAACAGCCCCATTTCGAGAAGGATTCTGCGGAGATGAGGGATGGCTCTGGATGACTTCGGAAGGGTATTAGTGAAACTTAGAGTACCAGCGAGGGACGTTAGGGCTGACGGTGGAATTGTCTGAGCGTAAGCGAGTTGTCCACCGTCAGCCCTTGCATTTAGTCCGTCACTGGAACTCTTAGTTTCACTTATATCCCTGGAGCGGAATCCAGAGCCATCCTTCATCTCCGCAGAATACGTCTCAGAAATAGCCCCTGTTTTCGAACGTTTTGCATCCGGACTTTAGTGAACTTTATAGCTGCACCCCTACTGAGTACGAAGCTCTGCCCCGAGTTTTTTCCCGAGTTTCTTCATCACCTGATTTGCCGCATTCTCAATCTCCTGGGATGTCAGCGTCTTCTCTGAAGAGCCGATCGTCAGACGGATTGTCACGGATTTCTTACCTGCCGGGATCTGTTTTCCTCTGTACTCATCCACAAAGGAAGCGTCTTTTACCAGTGATCCCTGCTTTTTCTGTCCCATAATAACATCGTAAATATCTGCCCATACAGCATTGGAGTCAAACAGCATGGAGATATCATAATCTGTCTCCGGATATTCTGCAAGGTGTGTAAATTTGTTTGTTCTGGATTTCAGCGGAACCAGTCTGGTCGCATCCAGCTCAAAGAGAATTACGGAAAGGTTCTTGATTCCGCACTCCATGGATACTTTCTTTGCCAGGAGTCCCATATCACCGATTTTTTCATCTCCACGGTAAATATTCAGCCATACCACGTTGTCCGCCCATACAGGTTTTTCCTCTTTGCGGAACTCAAATCCTTCCATATGGGTGTAGCGCGGCATATATTCCAGAACGCCCTTTGCCTCGCGGAAAAGCATTGTAATATCTTTTTCGCTGCTGGCGAAAGCCGCACCGATATGTCTGCGCTGCTCCGGAAGCAGTTCTGTCTCATCGTACGGCGACGTATAGTTTCTGTCAAAGAATACCTGCGCTTCTTCAAAAATAGCAAAATCATTGAAATAACGCTCGTTTTTTCCAACTGCTTCGCAGAGATTCGGAAGCAGGGAGGAACGGATATAGCTCTCATCCGGAGCCGGCGGCGTGGAAAGTCTTAAAATCCCATCTGTATTCTGCAGAACCGCATTGACGAACACATCATTCATCCACGGATAGGTGTAAACCTCCTGCATGCCGCAGCGTATCGCCAGATATTCCTTGATCCGTCTGATCAGATCCTGATCTTTCTGGTTGATCGCCGCCTCAAATGTCGTGGTAAATGAGGTAGCTTCAAAATTGTCATAGCCGTACAGTCTGGCCACTTCTTCCATTACGTCATCCTTGATGGAAATATCGCCTGTAGAACGCCATGTCGGAGCGGTTACATGCATATTGTCGCCGCTGATTTCCACCTCAAATCCAAGCAGTTCCAGTTTACTCTGAATCACTTCATTAGACAGATTCTTGCCGAGGCGTTTCGCAAGCCATGCAAGACTTACATCAATCTGGGCTTTCTCAAGTTTCTTTACATATTTGTCACAGAAACCTGTCACCTGAACCTCCGGATACAGTTCTTTGAAATACTGCATGGAAAGAGCCAGCGCCTGATCGCAGCGCTCCGGATCTACGGCCTTTTCATATCTGGAAGACGCCTCCGTACGGATATCATAACGCTGTGTTGTTCTTCGGATGCCCGTAGACTCAAAGTTTGCCACTTCAAGGATCACCCGTTTTGTCTTCGGCAGGATAGAATCTTTCGCTCCGCCCATGACGCCCGCCAGCGCGACCGCTCCCTCAGAATCCGTAATTACCAGATCATCCGGGCAGAGCGTCAGCTCCTCGTCATTTAAGAGGACCAGCTTTTCATCCTCATTCGCATGTCTTACTACAATATGTCCTGTAATATTGTCCGCGTCAAACGCATGGGTCGGGTTTCCTGTGGCAAGCATTACATAGTTTGTAATGTCAACCAGCGCGTTGATCGGGCGCATGCCTGCTTTCCAGATCCTGTTCTGCATCTGATAGGGAGACGGCTTCACTTCCACACCGGACATCTCCACGCCGATATATCTGGTACATCTGTCCGGATCGTTGATCTCCACAGTAAAATCAGACTGTACATCTGTTGTAAACGGTTTGATCTCCGCCAGCGGCAGGTCATACAGCGCCGCAATTTCCCGGGCAATTCCGTAATGTCCCCACAGATCCGGGCGGTTTGTCATAGACTTGTTGTCAATTTCCAGCAGGACATCGTTCATATCCAGAGCATCAGCCAGTGAGGTCCCTGCCGGTACGTCAAAAGCAGACAGATCCAGTATCTCCGCTTCCTGAGAAGCCGGGAACAGATCTCCCAGTCCGATCTCATCTGACGCGCAGATCATGCCATAAGACTCCACACCGCGAAGCTTGGATTTCTTAATAACAACAGGCTCCCCCTCGCCGTGCCAGCGAACAACCGCGCCGGGGCAGGATACAGCCACACGCATGCCCTCGGTCAGATTAATTCCGCCGCAGACGATATCCTTAATCTCGCCATCTCCGATATCCACCTTGCACACTCTCAGTTTGTCCGCATTGGGATGGGCCTCAATTTTCTCAATCACACCTACGATCATATTGTCAAAGCGGCGCGCCAGATACTCCACATCCTCCACTTCTACGGTGGACATGGTCAGGTCATATGCCAGCTTTTTCATATCCATATCTTCCGGGATCTTTACATAATCCTTAATCCATGATAATGATAATTTCATCTTCTTCTCTCCTTATCTGAACTGCTTGAGGAATCTTAAATCCGCACTGTGAAACAGTCTTACATCGTCAACGCCATAGCGCATCATAACCAGTCTGTCCAGACCGATGTTCACATAGAAACCTGTATACTCGTCCGGATCCAGTCCGGCTGCGCGCAGTACGTTCGGATGCGGAGATCCGCCCGGCATTACCTCAATCCAGCCGACATGTTTGCAGACGCTGCAGCCTTTTCCGCCGCATACCTGACACTGCATGTCAATCTCAAATCCCGGCTCCACAAACGGGAAGAAACCGGAGCGCATTCTGACCGGTACATCCGTTCCGAACACCTTGCTCAGAATGCTGTTGATCATTACCTTTCCTGATGTAAACGTAATGTCCTTATCCACAATCAACGCCTCATACTGGAAGAACGCTCTCTCGTGATGGGCATCTGTTGTCTCATTACGGTATACGCGTCCCGGATAAACAAAACGATATGGCGGCTTATGCGTCTGCATATAGCGCACGCTTCCGCCTGTCAGGTGAGGACGAAGACAGAGTTTTTCGTTTGTGCTTCCGCTGTCATGTCCTGCCAGCCAGTAGGTATCCATGCTCTCACGCGCCGGATGATTCGGCGGGAAGTTCAGCTTGTCAAACGCATACAGCTCACTTGTTATATCGTCCTCCTGGAAAATTTCAAATCCCATGGAACGGAACGCATCATTTAAGTCATAGCACATCTGAGTGATCGGATGAAGCCCGCCTCTTTCTGGCATGAGCCCCGGTACGGAACAGTCAAAGTCCGGGGACACTTCGGAAGCTTTCAGTTTCAATTCCATTCTCTTCTCATCAATCAGCTCCGTCGCCTGTTTCTTCGCCTGATTCAGAAGTTTTCCCATCTCCGGGCGAAGAGCCGGATCAAGTTTCGGAAGTTCCTTCATCAGGAGAGTTAAAGAGCCCTGCTTTCCTACGGAAGCACTCTTTACATTCTGCAGCTCGTTCTCATTTGCCGCTGCAGCGATCTTTGCCTTTACTTCTGATAAAATGCCTTCGATTTTATCTTTCATTGTAATTCTCCTTCCTATTTACTGGGCAGATTTCTTATTTCACAGACGGATTCCTGTTTTCCGCAAAATAAAAAATCGTCCGCCTGCTGTATCACAACAAGGGACGAATAAAATCGCGGTACCACCCTATTTCAGAGTATCCTGTTTTTTCTGATTTTCTCTGATACTCTGCACTCATTTTGTGTAATGTTTCTGCTACACGGACATCCGCTTAACGCATCTGAAATGTTCCCGGCCGCGGCTCCTGCCGCAACAGCCCCGATGCCCCATTCCATATGCTTTTCGCCGGAAGGCTCCCATACTGAAACTTCCAGAAGGCTCATGCGGACTGCTTTCAGCCGGTGACAATCCATCTCTGATTCACTACCTCTCCTGTACTCACGTATGTTCACTGCCTAAAATCGTGATAATCCTATCACAGATTCCCTCTTTTGTCAATGAAGAATCGGCCAGCTCCGAATCTCTTTGACCATTTGACCATTTCCTGACATTCATCTGAGCGGCAGGTTTCTCAGGGGTTGATTTTTTCTACCAAAATCGAATGCAGCTCCATTGTCAAAAGCAGCCTCTCATTTTATAATCTGCCATATAGGAGGTGATTGCTTTGAAAGATATCCATCTTGACAGAATTCTGACGGAAAACCGCCGCAGACTGGGCGTTACACAGGAACAGCTGGCAGAATATCTCGGCGTGTCAAAGGCAGCGGTTTCCAAATGGGAGACCGGGATGACATATCCTGATATTCTTATGCTTCCGCGACTTGCATCATATTTTGATATTACAATCGATGAACTGATCGACTACAAGCCTCAGCTAAGCACAGAAGAAATCCGAACACTGTACCGTCAGCTTGCCAATGAATTTGCGTCAGGTTCTTTTGAGCAGGCGCTGGAACTTTGCAGAAACTATTCAAAACAGTATTTTTCCTGTTATCCTCTCCTGTTTCAGATCGGCAGCCTGCTGGTAAACCATTTTATAATGGCGCCTTCCCAGGAAGCTGCCGAACATATGATAAATGACGCTGCGGATCTGTTCCTGAGAGTAAAGAATCATACAGAAGATCCCACCATCGGAAAAGAAGCCCTTCAAATGGAAGCTTACTGCCATCTGATTCTCCGCCAGCCGGAAGAGGTGCTGCATCTTCTGAGCGAAGAGCCGTCCGGGGCGGGTCCTGCCGAA
This sequence comes from uncultured Mediterraneibacter sp., assembly GCA_944384505.1. Taxonomy (GTDB): domain Bacteria; phylum Bacillota; class Clostridia; order Lachnospirales; family Lachnospiraceae; genus Mediterraneibacter. Next base: position 2,356 of record CALWTQ010000045.1, on the reverse strand, counting down.
CCGATTCTTGCCTCGGCCTACCGGATGACCGGAGATCTCCATTCTGCCGTGCGAATTCTGCAGACCGGCATTTTTAAAAGTGTTCTCGCGCTTTTTAATCTTATGGCTTCCTATATGAATCTGTCGCAAAATGATCCTGACGCTTTCTCAGAAAGCTGCCGCAGGATGAATCTGCTGGAAGAGACATTTCATATGGATTCTCTTCATCCCGGCATTATGCTGACCTGCTATTTTGAGATGGCTCAGGGGTGGATGACTCTCGGCAAAAGAGAAAAAGCGATGGAATGTCTCCGGAAATATACCCATTTGGCTGTCAGCGATATCTACCCGCTGCGGCTGCACAGGGATGATTACTTTACCCTTCTGGATGAATGGATTGAAAAAGCGCCTGCTTTGGGAGAATATCCTCCCAGAGACGACAAAGTCATCAGACACAGCATAACACAGTCGCTTGCTGAAAATCCGGCCTTTTCCGAATTATCCGGCGATCCGCAGTTTCAGCACATGATTACTCTGTTAAAACAAAACGAGGAGAAAAAGTAGATGCAGACAGTTATATTAGAAAATCTATCCAAAACATATCCCAACGGAAAACAGGCGGTCCGCCAGATCAGCCTCTCTCTGAATCCCGGAGAAATCTATGGCTTTCTCGGGCCCAACGGAGCCGGGAAAACCAGCACCGTCAAACTTCTGACCGGCATGCTTACCCCTTCCGCCGGCCGTTGTGCCGTGCTCGGCACTGACCCCGCCCAGAATCCTGCCAAAGCACATGAAAATATAGGTGTTGTCACGGAACACGCGCAGATGTATGACAATCTGACTGGACTTGAAAATCTGATCTTCTATGCGTCCGTTTTCGGAATTTCTTCTAATGACGGGAAAAAGCGCGCCAGCGCTCTTCTGGAGCAGCTGGGTCTTCAGGAAGCTGCCAGCCGGAAACTTGCCACCTATTCCACCGGAATGCGCCAGCGCCTGTCCCTGGCGCGCGCACTGATTCACCAGCCAAAAGCGCTCTTTCTTGATGAACCCACATCCGGCCTTGATCCGGAAAGCGCACAGAATGTAAACCAGCTGATCCGGGAACTGTCAGAAAATGAGGCGGTCACTGTCTTTCTCTGTACCCACCAGCTCCGCTATGCGCAGGAGATCTGCAGCCGTTTCGGCCTGATTGAAAACGGCCGTCTCCTGGCATCCGGCACGCTTAAAGAACTGCAGGAGAAGCTTCTGCCAGGAGCACTTCTTAAAATACGCGCAGACCGTGTACCTGACGATCTGGCCTTAACCCGGAATCCGGATAATCTGTATGAAACACAGATCCTCTCCGATGAAGATATCCCTGCCATCATCCGCCGGATTGTAGAAACAGGCGGAAATGTCTATTCAGTGGCGGCAGAACGCCCCACGCTCGAAGACATTTATTTTTCTCTGACTGCAGAGAACAAGGAGGAACAGGTATGAACCAGGCAATGAAAGCTGTTATTGAAAAAGATTTCAAAGGTATCGCATCCAACCGGAGGCTTTTCGCGTCTCTTTTGATCGTTCCTCTGGCTCTTGTGATTATCCTGCCCAGTATATTCATCATCGTGATTCATTTTATTCCTGATGATCCGGACGTCCAGAAACTGATTGAACTCATCCCTCAGCATAATCTGTCAGGAAACATAGAACTGACCGTCACCAGGCTGATTGTCAACTATATTCTTCCGGCATTTTTCCTGATTATCCCCATCATGGCGTCCTCTATCATGGCCGCCAGCTCATTTGTCGGCGAGAAGGAGAAGCACACACTCGAAACACTTCTCTACACTCCGCTCTCAACGGGTCAGATTTTCCGTGCAAAAGTCATGGCTTCTTTCCTGCTGAGCATGACAGTGTCTCTGATCTCATTTCTTGCTATGTTTGCGGTAATTGAAATTGAGACATTTTTCCTTATGGGATCTCTTCTAATCCCTGACATAAACTGGGTCGTCGTCCTGCTGCTCCTCTCACCGGCCGTTTCTCTGATTGCCATCACCCTGATCGTCCGGGGCTCCGCCAAAGCGCAAAGCGTAGAAGAATCCCAGCAGGGAGCAGTATTCCTGATCATTCCGGTCATGCTGCTGATCGTAGGACAGTTTAGCGGAGCCATGCTGCTGAATGTGTGGATCCTGCTGGGACTGAGCCTCCTGTGCGCAGCTGCCGCATGGCTGTTGATGAGACGGGCGCTGGGAAAATTCACCTATGAGATGCTTCTCAGATAGTTGTCTGTTCAGCTATAAAGTTCACTAATGTCCGAATGTAAAACGTTCGAAAACAGGGGCTATTTCTGAGACGTATTCTGCGGGGATGAAGGATGGCTCTGGATTCCGCTCCAGGG
>CALWTQ010000044.1 GCA_944384505.1 uncultured Mediterraneibacter sp. | reverse complement strand
CAGGGGCATCCACGCCCAACAATATAATTGAGGAGGTTCAAAATAATGTCAGAATTATCTTTTGAACAGATGTTAGACGAGTCATTCAAAACAATCCACAACGGAGAAGTTGTAGATGGTACGGTTATCGATGTGAAGCCGGACGAGATTATCCTGAACATCGGATATAAAGCTGATGGGATTATTACGAAGAACGAGTATTCGAATGATCAGTCGCTGGATCTTACAACTGTTGTTTCCGTTGGCGATAAGATGACCGTCAAAGTCCTGAAGGTAAATGACGGCGAGGGTCAGGTTCTTCTTACATATAAGAGACTGGCCGCGGAAAAGGGAAATGAAAGACTGCGCGAGGCATACGAGAACAAGGAAGTTCTTAAAGCTACAGTTACTCAGATCCTTGGCGGCGGCATCTGCGCGACAGTAGATGAGGTTCGTGTATTCATTCCTGCAAGCCTTGTATCAGACTCTTACGAGAAAGATCTCGGGAAGTATGAGGGGCAGGAGATTGAGTTTGTAATCAGTGAGTTCAACCCGAGGAGAAACCGTGTGATCGGAGACAGAAGACAGCTCCTCGTTGCAGAGAGAGCTGAGAAGCAGAAAGAGCTTTTCGCAAGGCTTCAGGTTGGTGACAGAATCGAGGGAACTGTTAAGAATGTGACAGATTTCGGCGCTTTTGTCGACCTGGGCGGCGTTGACGGACTCCTTCACATTTCTGAGATGTCATGGGGAAGAGTTGACAATCCGAAGAAAGTTTTCCATGTGGGCGATAAGCTGACTGTTCTCGTGAAAGATATTCACGATACAAAGATTGCGCTCAGCCTGAAGTTCCCGGAGACAAATCCGTGGGCGAATGCGGCGGAAGACTTTGCCGTGGGAACGGTTATTACAGGGAAAGTTGCCCGTATGACAGACTTCGGCGCATTTGTGGAGCTTGCTCCGGGAGTGGACGCGCTTCTTCATGTATCCCAGATTTCCAGGACACACGTGGATAAGCCGTCGGATGTTCTGAAGATCGGACAGGAGATTACGGCAAAGATTGTCGATCTGAATGAGGCGGAGAAGAAGATCAGCCTGAGTATGAAGGTGCTTGAGCCGGAGCAGTCATCTGAGGAAGCGGCTGAATAATTATTCATTATGTATTTCTAAAGGACGATGTTGCATTTCAGGATGTGACAGCGTCCTTTTTCTTGTCTGTTTCGGGTGAAAATCTGTTAAAAATTCGACAAGATGTTCGAATAAATGTACAATCTTTTGGTGTAAAAGCTATGGATTTTAATAGTGAATTCTTGTAGAATATACAGTAATGCAGGAATAGAAATGAAAGACGCGAGGAAAGAGTTTTCTTTTTTTGCGCCAAAAAGAAAGGAAGAGGAATATGGGACTTCTGACGTTTAAGGGCGGGATCCATCCGGATGATGGGAAACGCTTTTCAAAAGATCAGCCGATTCAGGTGCTTCTGCCGAAGGGTGATCTTGTCTATCCCCTGTCTCAGCACATTGGCGCTCCCGCCAGGCCTGTTGTAAAAAAGGGGGATCATGTCCTGAAAGGACAGCTTATTGCCGAAGCGGGAGGATTTGTCTCGGCTCCGGTATATGCGTCTGTCTCAGGAACGGTAAAGGGGTTGGAACAGCGTTTTAACCCGGCCGGAACCAGGACAGAGTGCATTGTAATTGAGAATGACGGTCAGTACAGCGAGACTGAGTATGAGCCGGTGAAGCCGCTCTCAGAGATGGAAAGGGATGAGATCCTTGAGAAAATCGCTGAGGCGGGCATCGTGGGAATGGGTGGCGCCGGCTTCCCGACACGCGTAAAGCTGACTCCGAAGGAACCGGATAAGATTGAATACATTATTGCCAACTGTGCCGAGTGTGAGCCGTATATCACAGCGGATTACCGCAGGATGCTGGAGAATACGGACGAGCTTGTGAGCGGGATGCGGGTGGTTCTTGCCCTTTTCCCCAACGCGAAAGGGGTCTTTGCAGTGGAGGACAACAAAAAGGACTGCATCGAAAAGCTGAAAACAGCTGTCTCCAACGAGCCGAAAATGGAAGTGGCGGCTCTAATGACAAAGTACCCTCAGGGCGCGGAGCGCCAGCTTATCTACGCGGTTACAAAGCGGGCGATCAATTCGTCCATGCTCCCGGCGGATGCGGGGTGCATCGTGGATAATGTTGAGACGCTCATCGGCATACATAACGCGGTGATCAACGGAAAGCCTCTGATGGAGCGTGTTGTCACAGTGAGCGGCGACGCGGTTGCATCTCCCGGCAACTATAAAGTGCTTCTTGGCACAAGCCATCAGGAACTTCTTGACGCTGCGGGCGGCTTTATCGTACAGCCTGAAAAACTGATCTCCGGCGGCCCCATGATGGGATTTGCCATGGTGACACCGGACGCGCCGGTTACGAAAACATCATCCTCCATACTGGCGTTTAAGGAAGATGACGTGGTGAAGAATCCGGAAACAGCATGCATTAACTGCGCGCGGTGCGTTGACGTCTGTCCGAGCCGTATCATACCTTCCAGGCTCGCCGATTACGCGCTTCGCCACGATGAGGAATCCTTTGTTGCCATGAATGGCCTGGAATGCGTGGAATGCGGATCCTGCAGCTATGTCTGTCCGGCCAAGAGGCAGCTGAAACAGGCGATTGGTTCCATGCGTAAAACCGCGCTGGCGAACAGGAAGAAAAAGTGAGAGAGGAGACGGGAAATTGAACGAGAATTATAATGTATCATCTTCACCGCATATCCGCGACCGGATTAAGAGCAGCAACATCATGCTTCTGGTGGTGATCGGCCTTCTTCCGGCGACTCTCTTCGGAATCTGGAACTTCCGTCATGAGAATGCATGGATTCTTGTGGTCGTCACAACGGCGGCAGCGGTGCTGTCAGAGTATATTTATGAAAAATTAATGCATAAACCTGTCACAATCAATGATTTCAGTGCGGTGGTTACAGGACTTCTGCTCGCGCTGAACCTTCCGCCCACACTTCCCTGGTGGATGGGTGTTGTAGGAGCAGTTTTTGCAATCGTAGTCGTAAAACAGCTTTTCGGCGGCCTGGGACAGAACTTTATGAACCCGGCGCTGGCTGCAAGGTGTTTCCTTCTGATCTGCTTCACAGGCCAGATGACATACTTTGTATATGACGGCGTGACAGGCGCGACTCCGCTTGCGGACTTAAAGGCGGGCGAAGCTGTGAACACGATGGATATGCTCATCGGCAATATCCGGGGAACGATTGGAGAGACTTCCGTCGTCGCGATCATGATCGGCGCCATGTTCCTCATTCTGATGGGCGTGATTGATCTGCGGATCCCGGGGTCTTACATCGTATCCTTTGTTGTGTTTATTGTGATTTTCGGCGGGCACGGATTTGACGCGCAGTACATAACCGCCCACCTGTGCGGCGGCGGGATTATGCTGGGCGCGTGGTTTATGGCGACAGATTATGTCACTTCGCCGATTACGAGCAGAGGCAAGATACTGTATGGTGTCTGTATGGGGCTTTTAACCGGACTGTTCCGTCTCTTCGGAGGCTCGGCGGAAGGCGTGTCCTACGCGATTATCATAAGCAACCTTCTTGTCCCGCTTATTGAGAAGATTACTCTTCCAAAACCATTCGGTAAAGGAGGGGAAAAGTAATGAATAGAATCATCAAAAATACATTAATCCTGACAGTGATCACGGTGATCTCCGGACTTCTCCTGGGCGTTGTCTACGGCATCACAAAGGAGCCCATCGCGGCGGCCCAGGAGAAGACCAAACAGGACGCGTACCGCGCGGTGCTTTCAGACGCTTCTGAATTTGTTGAGTACGAAAGCTTCAATGCAGACGATGCTTCGGCCCTTCTCGCGGACAGCGGATATTCTTCCGACGCGATTACAGAAGTCGCGGAAGGTCTGGACGCAAACGGCGAAACCGTGGGATATGTGATCAGCGTGCAGTCTTCGGAAGCTTATGACGGATCGCTGTCACTGTCTGTCGGAATCGCGGCGGACGGCACTGTAAAGGGAATTGAGATGCTTGACATCAGTGAGACGGCGGGCCTTGGAATGAAGGCGGACGAAGCAGAATTCAAAGACCAGTTCAAAGATAAGCAGGTGGAGCTGTTCTCCTATACGAAGAGCGGAGAAGACGGCGATGACAAGATCGACGCCATCAGCGGAGCTACAATTACAACCAACGCAGTGACCAATGCAGTGAATTCCGCGCTTGTGTATTTTCAGAATGAGTTAGGAGGCGTTGTCAATGAATAGATGTACTGAGCGTATTTTTAACGGACTTGTAAAAGAGAATCCGACTTTCGTCCTTATGCTCGGCATGTGTCCGACGCTGGCGGTCACTACGTCCGCCATCAACGGAATCGGAATGGGCCTCTCTACAACAGCGGTGCTTGTCATGTCAAATATGCTGATCTCCATGCTCAGGAAGATCATCCCGGATTCTGTCCGGATGCCCGCATTCATCGTTGTTGTCGCATCCTTCGTAACGATTGTGGATTTCCTTCTGGAAGGATTTGTTCCGAGTCTGTATTCCAGCCTTGGACTCTATATCCCTCTGATCGTGGTAAACTGTATCATCCTCGGAAGAGCGGAGAGCTACGCATCCAAAAACCCGGTGCTCCCCTCCATCTTCGACGGAATCGGAATGGGGCTTGGATTTACTGTAGGCCTTACTTCTATTGGTATTGTGAGAGAGCTAATCGGAGCCGGACAGATCTTTGGCATTCAGATCATGCCGGACTCCTATGTACCGTTTACAATCTTCATTCTTGCCCCGGGAGCATTCTTCGTCCTGGCCTGCCTTGTGGCGCTCCAGAATAAGGTGAAAAATAACCTGGCGAAGAAGGGAAAAGAAGTTCCCGCTCAGGCTGGATGCGGCGCTGGATGTGCTTCCTGCGCGAGCAAAGGAATCTGTGGCGGCCATCTGGCCGGGCCGGAAACGATTTCAAAAACAGAAAATAATAACGGACAGGAGGGGGCATAAATGCAGGAATTATTATTGATTGCAGTCGGATCAGCTTTTGTAAATAATGTTGTACTCAGTCAGTTTCTTGGAATCTGTCCGTTCCTGGGAGTTTCAAAAAATGTAAAGACAGCCGCCGGAATGGGCGGAGCGGTTGTATTCGTTATCACAATCGCGTCTTTCTGTACCGGACTGATTTATAAATATATTCTTGGGAATCCGAATATTATGGGCGGTGAGCTCGAGTACTTAAACACAATCGTGTTCATCCTTGTGATCGCGGCTCTGGTGCAGTTTGTTGAAATGTTCCTGAAGAAGGCGATGCCGCCGCTTTATAACGCTCTGGGCGTTTATCTTCCGCTGATCACGACGAACTGCGCGGTTCTCGGCGTGGCCCTGACCAACGTGGAGAGCGGATACGGAATTCTTGCAGGTGTTGTGAACGGTTTCGCAACGGCTGCCGGATTCCTTGTGTCCATCGTGCTCATGGCCGGTATCCGCGAGAAAACCGAGCACAATGACGTGCCGGAATCTTTCCGCGGAACTCCGATCGTGCTGGTGACGGCGGGGCTTATGGCAATCGCGTTCTTCGGATTTTCCGGACTGATATAAGGAGGAAGAGAGTATGGGTATGACAGGAATTATCTTAGCCGCCGTGATTGTCGGCGGAACCGGTTTGTTCATCGGCGTCTTCCTCGGGATTGCAGGAAAGAAGTTCGCTGTGGAAGTCGATGAGAGAGAAGAAGCCATTCTTGAAGTGCTGCCGGGAAATAACTGCGGCGGCTGCGGATACGCGGGATGCTCCGGACTTGCCGCCGCGATTGTGGCAGGAGAGGCAGAAGTGGGCGGATGTCCTGTGGGCGGAGCTCCGGTCGCTGAGAAGATCGGCGCGATCATGGGAGTCGACGCGTCCGCGCAGGAGAGAAAAGTGGCGTTTGTCAAATGCGGAGGAACCTGTGAGAAAGCAAAGACAGAATACGAGTATTATGGCATAAAAGACTGTGTTATGGCAAGTCAGATGCAGGACGGAGGCGCGAAAGGCTGCGCTTATGGCTGTCTGGGCTATGGGTCCTGTGTGAATGCCTGTCCATTTGACGCGATTCATATTGTGGACGGCATAGCGGTAGTGGATAAGGAGGCGTGCAAGGCCTGCGGCAAATGTGTTGCTGCATGTCCGAAACACTTAATCGAACTGATTCCGTACAAACAGGGAACGTTCGTACAGTGCAGTTCCAATGAGAAAGGAAAAGCGCTGATGGACGTCTGCCAGGTCGGATGTATCGGCTGCCGGCTCTGCGAGAAGAACTGTGAGGCGGGAGCCATCACAGTGAACAATTTCCTTGCGCATATTGACGCGGAGAAATGTACGAACTGTGGATTGTGCGCGGAGAAATGCCCGCGTAAGATTATTAAAATTCAGGCTTAAAACACTGAGCCCGGGACGGAAATATTCCTGTTTTCGTCCCGGGCTTTTTACGTGATGCGGCAAAGGGATCCGGAATTGTGAACAAACTGCGGTAAGTATAAAAAGACCATAAAGTCTGTTGACAATCGAAATTGCTGTGATATATGATTTATAAAGTTGAGAAACGAAATAATTATTTGCTGCAGTTCAGTAAAATCAGAGGCACTGTATGTTTGGCTATATAACATGTAATAAATCAGAACTTACAGAGGAAGAAAAGAACAGATATCAGAGTGTGTACTGCGGTCTTTGCAGAAACATGAAGAGACGCTATGGTCAGCTGGAAAGGCTCAGCCTGAACTATGACATGGCGTTTCTTATTCTGTTTCTTTCTTCTCTGTATGAACCTCAGGAGACGGACGGGCCTTTCCGCTGTGGCCTCCATCCCCTCACAAAAAGGACTGCTGTGGAGAACCGCTTCACAGATTATGCCGCAGACATGACAATTATTCTGACATACTACAAGTGTCTGGATGACTGGCGGGATGAGAAGAAGCGTGTGCGTCACTGGTACGGGAAGATGCTGAAAAAAGAGTATAGGAAACTTTCGGAAAAATATCCCCGCCAGTGCGCTCAGATCCTGGAGAGCACAAAGGAACTGACCCGGATCGAGCAGAACCCTTCGGCCAGCCCGGATCAGGCAGTGAACTGCTCGGGGAAAATGCTTTCAGAGCTGTTCGTGTATGAAGAAGATTTCTGGAGCGGCAGTTTAAGAAGTTTCGGCTATGAACTGGGAAGATTCATCTACCTTCTGGACGCCGCAATAGATTATGAGGAAGATTTAAAGCAGGAGAATTACAATCCGCTGATTAAATTTAAGAAAAGGCCGGATGAGATGCGGCCGGTTTTAAAGATGCCCCTTGGAAACTGCATGGAAATATTTGAAAAACTTCCGCTGGTACAGGATGCGCATCTGCTTCGCAGCATTTTATACAATGGAGTATGGCTGCAATATGACGCCAGGGTACAAAGGAAGGAGAAAAAGCATGGTTGAAGATCCCTATAAAGTTCTGGGAGTATCAGAAAATGCAACGAAAGAAGAAATAAAGAAAGCCTATCGCCAAAAAGCAAAGGAATATCATCCGGATCTGCATCCGAATGACCCGGAGGCCGCCCGGAAGATGAATGAAATCAATGAGGCCTACGATATGCTGAACAATCCTGAGAAATACAGAAACCGGAATAACGCCGGCTATCAGCAGCGCGGTTCTTACGGAAACTATGGAGGAAGCCAGGGATACGGCGGACAGAATTATGGAGGCGGTCAGGGCTATGGAAGTCAGGACTATGACCGGGGAGCGTATTCCGGCGGCTGGGGTCCGTATGGAGGATTCGGAGTCTTTGAAGAATTTTTCGGATTCGGGTTCGGAGGCAGTGAGCCGCAGAGGCCTCAGACCGAGCCGGGGGATGACGCAGATATCCGACAGGCTGTGGACTTTATCAATATGCAGCAGTATAAATATGCGGATGACACTCTGAACTCCATCCCGGGGGCAAAGCGGGACGCCAGATGGTATTATCTGAGCGCGCTTGCCAATTATGGAATGAATAATCAGATCTACGCAGTGGATCAGATTCAGCGCGCGATTCAGAAAGATCCGTCCAATGCTGTTTACAGAAGAACACTGCAGAGCTTCCAGATGAGGAGCCGCCAGTATGACCAGAACGGCGAGGAATTTCAGAGTTACGCCACGTCGCTGAACAGGGCATGCACTACGTTCTGCCTGATGCAGTTTTTCTGCATGTTCTGCCGGTGCTGATAAATTATGGCTGATAAAGAAAAAGAGACTGCGTATGGCAGCCGTTAGAATGATAGACGAGGAGATGTAGTTATGAGCAAAGTAATAGGGATCGATTTAGGGACGACGAACAGCTGCGTATCTGTGGTGGAGAACAATACTCCGGTTATTATCCCGGGCGCGTCGGGAAGTATGACGACTCCGAGTGTGGTCGCTTTCACTTCCAAAGGCGAGCGGCTGATCGGCGAGAGCGCAAGAAGGCAGGCTGTCACGAACACAGAGCGCACCATCAGCTCCATTAAGCGTCACATGGGCGAAAAATGGTCCGTCAGGATCGACGGGACAGAGTACAATCCCCAGATGATAAGCGCTATGATTCTCATGCAGCTTAAGAAAGATGCAGAAGAGTTCCTCGGAGAAAAAGTGGAGGAAGCCGTAATTACAGTTCCCGCCTATTTCAATGATATTCAGAGACAGGCCACAAAGGACGCCGGAAGAATCGCCGGACTTACAGTAAAAAGAATCATAAACGAACCGACCAGCGCCGCGCTCTCTTACGGGCTGAATCACGGCGAGCCGCAGAAAGTCATGGTTTACGATCTGGGCGGAGGTACATTTGACGTCTCGATCATCGAGATCGGAGAAGGAGTGATAGAAGTTCTGGCCACAGCCGGCGACAATCACCTCGGAGGAGATGACTTTGACGAGAGAGTCTGCGATTGGATTGTGCGGAAATTCCGGGAAGAGAATCACGTGGACTTAAGCAGGGACTTCATGGCGATGCAGAGGGTGCGCGATGCTGCGGAACAGGCGAAAAAGGAGCTGTCCACAAATGATACCGCGCACATCCTCCAGCCGTATCTGATCCAGAATAAAGGGGAATCCCTTCACCTTGATATGACGCTGACCCGGTCGGAGTTTGAATCTCTGATCAGCGACCTGATCGCAAGGACAGAAGATCCCGTTCGAAATGCGTTAAACGACGCGGGAATCGCTCCTTCTGAGCTGGGGAAGGTGCTGCTTGTGGGCGGTTCAACGAGAATCCCCGCTGTCCAGAGCAAGGTCCGCGCCCTGACCGGCCAGGAACCGTCAAAGAACATCAACCCAGATGAATGCGTGGCAAAGGGCGCCGCTATTTTGGGAAGTACGCTGCAGGGCAACGGCCTTGTGGCTGCCGGGACAGGACAAAACCTGCTTCTTCTGGACGTGACGCCGCTGAGCCTCTCGATTGAAACCGTAGGCGGAGTCGCCACCAGAGTGGTTGAACGCAACACGACCCTCCCCACACGTTATTCCCAGATCTTCTCAACCGCCGCTCCCTACCAGCGCTCTGTCGATATCCATGTGCTCCAGGGAGAACGGCCGATGGCAAGGGACAATAAAACCATCGGGAAATTCAGACTCAAGGGGATAAAGGCGGCCCCGGCCGGAGTGCCGCGAATCGAGGTGACTTTCGACATTGATACCAATGGCATCCTGAAAGTCTCCGCAAAAGATCTGGACACCGGAAAAGAACAGTCCATCGTCATAACCGCGGACGACAGGATGTCCGAGAGCGAGATCGCCGCCGCTATGCAGGAGACACAGAATTACGCGGCCAACGACCAGGTGCGGCGGGACGCAATCGAACTGCTATCAGAGGCGCAGAAGCTTCTGAGCCAGTCCGGTGAAAGAGTCAAAGCAGCCGGAAAACAGCTGGACCGGTCCCTGAAAAAAGAGATCAGATCCGCCACCGCCAGCCTGAGAAAACTGGTCGGGAAATGCCGGCTGGATAAAGTAGAACGGCAGGAACTCGATGAAATCCGTTCCGCGATGAGAGCACTGGAACAGTGCCTGTCCCGAATGCCCTGATAGCTGCAGCTATAAAGTTCACTGACTTCTACATGAAAACGTCCGAAAACAGAGTTCTTGCCAAAACATATTCTGCGGGAATGGAGGATGACTCAGGGCTTCGCTACAGGGGATAAGTGAAACTAAAAGCTGCGGCGACAGACTAAATGCAAGGACTGACGATGGACAACTCGCATCCGCTCAGACAATTCCACCGTCAGCCCTAACGTCTGTCGCCGCAGCTTCAACTTTCACTAATCCCCTTCCGAAGGCGCCCGTCGCCATCCTCCATCCCCGCAGAATTTTTCTCGAAATGGGGCTGTTTTCTGTTTTTTTCAAGCCGGAACTTAGTAACTATATAGCTGCCACAAGAAGCAGGCGCGGCCGGAAAGCTTTCGCAGTCGAAAAGCCCTCAAGCCGCGCCAACTTCGCGGTTCAGCCTATTTAGGCAATGACACTTCCGCCTGGAAAAGTGTAGGAAGCGGAGGGGATGTTTGAAGCGTCAGTTCCTGGAGAGGGGCGTGTGGGGACTGTGACTTTGGAGGAATCTGACGGAAGATCTTAGAAGCCGGCGAGCTGTTGTTAAGCGGCGCGCAGGGATTGTCTGAGCGAAGCGAGTTGCCCGGAGCGCCGCTTTGTCTTAAACAGCTCTCCGACTTCTTAGATCCTTCCCGGATTCCGGAACGGAGCAGTACACACACGTCCCCTCTCCAGGAACACGTTTCAAACATCCCCTCCGCTTCCGGACGTATTCTGATGGAAAGAGGATAAATAGCTGTTGCCATTCGAACATGTGGTTGCATTACGGATGGCGGTGTGCTATGATATTCAGGGTAATGAGGTACAGGTATGAAGAGAAACGACTGGATTCTGGCGGCTGGCGTGATTGCCGCCGCTGTTCTTATTCTGTGTTTTCAGATTTTTGGCAGTACTTCCGGCGGAAGCGCTGCTGTTTCTGTCGCGGTGGGCGGAGAGCCTTACGGTACATACAGCCTGGATGAGGATCAGGCTGTGGAGATTAACGGGACGAACCGTCTGATAATTAAGGACGGTTCCGCGCGGATGGAATGGGCGGACTGCCCGGATCAGCTCTGTGTGGGACACCGGGGGATCAGCAGGAGTGGAGAGAGCATCATCTGTCTCCCGAATCAGGTGGTTATTTCAGTGGAAAGCTCACAGGACAGCGGGCTGGACGGTGTGGTAAGATGAAGCAAAAGAATCAGATAAGAAGCAGAACCGCATATTTTGGAGTATTTACGGCGCTGGCGCTGATTTTCAGTTATGTAGAGACGCTGATTCCGATTAATTTCGGGATCCCGGGCGCGAAGCTCGGGCTTGCCAATCTTGTGATTGTCATTGTCCTGTATAAGACAAACTGGAGGGAAGCACTTCTTTTGTCCGCAGTCCGGATTGTGCTGGCCGGGTTTATCTTTGGAAACATGTTCAGTATTGTGTACAGTCTGGCAGGGGGGCTTTTAAGCCTGGCGGTTATGACCGGCATACGGAAGAATAAGGGATTCAGCGTGATCGGTGTGAGTATGGCGGGCGGAGTGAGCCATAATATCGGCCAGCTGGCTGTGGCTGTGCTTGTTGTGCAGACGTATCAGGTCGGTTATTATCTTCCGGTGCTTCTGATCGCCGGCCTTGCGACAGGAGCGCTGAACGGGGTGATCTCATCCGGCGTCCTCAAAAGCCTCAGGAATGTAAACTTTACAGATAACTAAACAGAAAACAGTGAATGATTAAGCCGAAAAGGAATAGACAGATGATTTCATATGTAAGAGGAGAACTTGCCGCAATAGAGGGAGAAAAAGCGATCATAGATGTGGGCGGCGTCGGATACGGCGTCTTTATGTCTCAGCAGTCCCTTTCCCTTCTGCCTGCGGCAGGGAATGAAGTAAAAATACATACTTATCTCAACGTGAGGGAGGACGCCATGCAGCTGTTTGGGTTTCTGACCCGGGACGACCTGGAGATCTTCAGGCTGGTCATTGGCGTGAGCGGGATCGGTCCAAAGGGAGGGCTGAATATTTTGTCCTGTATGTCCCCGGATGAACTTCGCTTCGCTATCATGTCCGGAGACGCAAAGGCGATTTCCGCCGCGCCGGGAATCGGAAAGAAAACAGCTGAAAAGCTGATCGTAGAGCTTCGGGATAAGGTGGATATCGAGACGGTTCTGGACCATGCTGCGAACGGACAGGAGGCCGCCCCGGCTGCGGGAACGGGTTCCGACAATGAGATGCACGCCGAGGCAGTGCAGGCGCTTGTCGCACTGGGATACGGAAGCTCTGAGAGCCTGCGCGCAGTAAAGAAGACTTCTCCTGAGTGCGGGACTGTGGAAGATATTCTGAAGGAGGCGCTTAAGTATCTGTTCTGATACAGGGAAGAATTGCTATGGGAAAACGAATCATTACGACAGAAAACCTGGAAGAGGATATTAAAATAGAGGGCGAGCTGCGCCCTCAGCATTTGAGTGAATATATCGGACAGGAGAAAGCGAAACAGACACTCGGCGTCTATATTGAGGCTGCGAAGGCAAGGGGGGAGGCGCTGGACCACGTGCTTTTCTACGGGCCGCCCGGACTCGGCAAGACAACACTTGCGGGTATCATTGCCAACGAAATGGGCGTTCATATGAAAGTGACTTCCGGGCCGGCCATTGAGAAGCCGGGCGAGATGGCAGCGATTCTGAACAGCCTCCAGGAAAATGACGTTCTCTTTGTAGACGAGATTCACCGCCTGAACCGTCAGGTGGAGGAGGTGCTCTATCCGGCTATGGAAGACTATGCCATTGACATTATGATCGGGAAAGGGGCCGGAGCGAGATCTATCCGGCTGAATCTTCCGAAATTTACACTGGTAGGGGCCACAACGAGAGCGGGAATGCTGACCGCCCCGTTAAGAGACCGCTTCGGTGTGGTGAACCGTCTGGAATTCTACACAGATCAGGAGTTAAAGACCATTATCCTGCGTTCAGCTCAGGTGCTGGATGTGGAGATTGAGGAGGACGGCGCGCTGGAACTGGCAAGACGCTCCCGGGGAACCCCGAGACTTGCCAACCGGCTTTTAAAACGTGTGCGGGATTTCGCCCAGGTGAAGTATGACGGACGGATCACAAAGAAAGTGGCGGACTATGCGCTGGATCTTCTGGACGTGGACAAATACGGACTGGATCACATTGACCGGAGCATCCTGCTGACTATGATTGAAAAATTCCAGGGAGGCCCTGTGGGGCTGGATACCCTTGCGGCGGCGATTTCCGAAGACGCCGGGACACTGGAGGATGTATACGAGCCATACCTCCTGAAAAACGGATTTATTCAGCGGACTCCGAGAGGAAGAGTGGTGACAGAGTTCGCGTACAGACATCTCGGGATTCCGATGCTTTCAAATTAAAAAACAGTTGGTTTTTGCCGGTAAATCGTTTATAATAGCAGTTAAGAAACGCGAGGAGGAAGCTATGAGTTCAGCAAAGCATTTTACGGAAGTATTAATCGGGGGCAAGGTATATACGCTGAGTGGTTTTGAGGGCGAGGAATATCTGCAGAAAGTATCTTCCTATCTGAATCACAAGATTACAGAGTGTGCGAACAGTGAAGGATACAGAAAACAGAGCGCTGACACAAGGAATGTACTTCTCGCCCTGAATATAGCGGATGATTATTTTAAAGCGAAAAAGCAGGGGGATTCTCTTGAGAATGATATCGAGCTGAAGGATAAGGAAATGTATGATCTGAAGCACGAATTGATTTCAGCTCAGATTAAGCTTGAAAACGCAGAGAAAGAGCTTGCGAAAATGAAAGAAGAGAACAACGATCTTCAGATGCAGATTGTGAAACTGGAGACGGAGATGAAGAACCGCAGGCGGTAGCGGTATGAAGCATAGCGGTTTAAGACTCTGCAGCAGCCAGATGACAGAGACAGAATAGATTCTGTACGGGCGTGCTGTCTGAGAGAATAGAGAAACACAGGCGGGCTGTCAGGGAACGACAGCCTGTTTCATTATGCGGCGTGTTTCAGCGCAGAAGGGAATACAGGCAGATATGACACAGAGAAAAATAGAGGTTCTCGCCCCGGCAGGTTCTTACGCGGCTTTCCGCGCCGCCTTAAGTGCCGGGGCGGACGCGGTATATGCGGGGGGACGGCGTTTCGGAGCCCGGGCATATGCGGAAAACTTCACAGAAGAAGAGATGATACAGGCGATTCAGGAATCCCACATTTATGGCCGGAAATTCTATCTGACGGTCAACACACTTCTGAAAGAGTGTGAGATCAAAGATCTGTACGGTTATCTTGCGCCGCTTTATGAAAATGGCCTGGACGCCGTGATTGTACAGGATATGGGCGTCCTGGAATATGTCAGAGAATATTTTCCGGGAATGGATATACACGCCAGCACTCAGATGACAATTACGGGTGCTTTAGGCGCGAAGTTTCTTGAAACACAGGGCGTATCAAGAGTCGTCCCTGCCAGGGAGCTGTCTCTGGGCGAGATCCGGGAAATCCGCGAGAAGACGGGGCTGGAAATCGAATGCTTTGTTCACGGAGCGCTCTGTTACTGCTATTCCGGGCAGTGTCTTCTGAGCAGCATGATCGGCGGACGCAGCGGCAACCGGGGGCAGTGCGCCCAGCCGTGCCGGCTTCCGTATACTATGAATGGGGAAAAGAAGTATTTGTTAAGTCCGAAGGACATCTGTACATTAGAACTGATTCCGGATATGGCGGAGGCCGGAATTGATTCCTTTAAGATTGAAGGGAGGATGAAGAAGCCGGAATATGTGGCGGGAGTTACAGCGATGTACCGGAAGTACACGGATCTTTATCTGAGAAATGGCAGGAGCGGATTTTCCGTTCTCCGGGAGGACAGGGAAATCCTGATGGACCTGTACAACCGGGGCGGATTCTCGGAGGGATACTACAGGGAGCACAATGGCCGCGGAATGATGGCGACGGACCGGCCGAATCATGCCGGCGTGCCGGCTGTAAAAGTCCAGTTTCAGAAAGGGCGGGAAGTGCACGGCCTGGTGCTCACAGATTTGAATCATGGCGATGTGATTGAAATCACAGGCGGGAAAAGCAGTTATACGCTTGGGAAACCTGTAGAAAAGGGCAGCCGGATATCGTTCCTGGTACAGAAACAGGTGCGTCTTCCGGCAGGCGCGGTACTGAACCGGATCCGGAATGAATCTCTGATCCGCAGGCTCCATGAAAAATATACAGAGAATTCTCTTCAGCAGCCGGTCTTCGGTGCTCTTACGCTGTATGCAGACGCCCCGGGTGTTCTGACTGTCCGGGGAACCGGAAAAGAAGGAAAAGAAACTGAGTTCACGGCTCTTACGCCGGAACCGGTCCAGAGAGCTCAGAAACAGCCGGTAGACGAACAGCGGGTCCGGAACCAGATGAACAGGACGGGCGCGTCAGAATTCTTTTTCAGCGCACTCGATGTACAGATGGAGGAGGGAATCTTCCTTCCTATGCAGCAGTTGAACCGTCTTCGCAGGGACGCGCTGGAGGGACTCCGGGAGGAGATCCTTCTGACGTACCGAAGAAGCCCCCGGCCAAAGCCGGATCCCGGGGATGCGCGGGGCGTGACAAAGCGAAATTGCTCCCCGTTATTTTCGGTCCTTGTGGAGACAGAGAACCAGCTTCAGGGAGTTTTCTCCTATATCCGCCGGGGCAGTACAAGAATCCGGAGGCTGTATCTGGACATGGAACTGGCTGCTTCCCTGGAAGAGACTCTGCAGTCCGGGCTGAAAGAGCTTTGCCCGGATATTGAAATTTTTATCGCTATGCCCTATATTTTCCGCACAGACCAGGGATGGAAGGAAAAGGACTATAAATCATTGATTCCGGACCTTTTTGAAAAGCTTTCCGCCGGCGGGATTCTGATTCGCAATTGTGAGGAATATGAGTTCCTGAAAGAACAGGGGTTTGACAAAAAGATCATTCTGGACCATAATCTATATGTGTTTAACCGATTTGCCGGGAAATTCTGGACCGAGGCGGGCATAAGTGAATTTACCGCCCCTGTGGAGCTGAATGAGCGGGAGCTGGACGAACTGGGGATCGGGGAGGCGGAACTGATTGTTTACGGATATCTGCCGGTGATGCTCTCTGCCCAGTGCGTGCGGAAAACGTCCGGAACGTGTACAGGAAGATCCGGCATGGAAACCCTGACTGACCGGTATGGAAATCAGCTGCCGGTCAAATGCAGCTGCCGGTTCTGCTACAATGTGATTTACAACAGCAGGCCTTCCTGTCTGGCGGAGGAGGCCCGGGCGGTAAAGGATCTGGCGCCGCGGATGCTGCGGATCCAGTTCTCTTCGGAGACAGAAGGAACCGTCAGTGCAGTTCTGAATCAGGTGATACCGTCTTTTGAACAGGCTTATGGAATCTGCGAAGGCGGGTATATCTCAGAAAGCGCCGGGGAATGGCCGGAGATTGAATATACTTCGGGGCATTTCCGGAGAGGAATAAGATAGGCAGGAGATCGAAGCGTGATAAATATCATTATTCAATTATCAAAATATATTATAATTTTTCTGATGGCAGTATATACGTTTTCCTGTTTTTCTGTTTTCACAAGAAACTATGAAGACGAGGAAAAAAGGGTGTTAATCCGCCAGGATGTACTTCTGTTCCTGCTCCAGTTTACCGCGTTCGGGGCCATGTATCTGGCAGCGGACGACATGCGCATTCTGTTTCTCTACGCAGTGCTGGCGGTTGTGATGCTTGCCGTGATCCTTCTCTACAGTCTGATCTATCCGAATGTATCGCGGCTGGTTGTCAACAATATGTGTATGCTCATTACCGCCGGCATGATTATGATCACAAGGCTTTCCGCGGATAACGATTCCCCTTACGGGACGGCGATCAGACAGCTTGTGTTTGTCGTCATAGGAGTCATATTCGGGCTGATCGTGCCGGTGCTGATCCGGAAGCTGACGTTCCTCGACCAATGGACATACATCTATGCCGCAGTGGGCGGGGCCGCCCTGCTGGCGGTCACGCTGTTCGCGCCCCTGTCCGGAGGAGCTCAGCTCGGATTTGAGATTTTCGGAATTAATGTGCAGCCTTCGGAATTTGTGAAGATTATTTTCGTCTTCTTTGTGGCGTCAAGCCTGTACCATTCGACAGAATTTAAGAATATTGTTGTGACGACCGCGATCGCCGCGGCCCATGTCCTGATCCTGGTGCTTTCCACAGATCTTGGCGCGGCCCTGATTTTCTTCGTAGTCTACCTGGTTATGCTGTATGTCGCCACAAGGCAGCCGCTCTACGCGCTCGCAGGCCTTCTCGCGGGGGCCGGGGCGGCGGTGGCCGGATACCACCTCTTCTCCCATATTCAGGTGCGTGTGGAGGCCTGGCAGGATCCGATCGGAACCTACAGCGGCAGCGGCTACCAGGTCGCCCAGTCGCTCTTTGCCATCGGCAGCGGCGGATGGTTCGGTACCGGGCTTTTCCAGGGGCAGCCGGAAACAGTTCCCGTAGTGGAGACGGACTTTATCTTTTCCGCGATTACGGAGGAAATGGGGGTAATATTCAGCCTATGCCTGATCCTGGTCTGCGTGAGCTGTTATGTCATGTTCCTGAATATTGCCATGGAACTCAGAAACCGTTTTTATAAATACGTCGCGCTGGGGCTTGGAACCTGCTATATCTTCCAGGTGTTTCTCCAGATCGGAGGCGTGACAAAATTCATCCCCTCCACCGGGATGACGCTCCCTTTTGTCAGTTATGGGGGAAGCTCCATGCTCAGCACAATGATTATGTTCGGGATCATCCAGGGATTGTACATTGTGAGGGAGGATGAAGAGGAAGAATTAGAACAGCAGAAACTGGCTCAGAAGAAACTCAGACAGAGCAGAGTAAGAAGAGAAAGGAAGTCACAGGATGGCCTGGGAAGAACAGCAGCCCGAAAGACGCCGGAGAGCGGAACGAGATTTGAAGAAGTCCCCAGACAGAGGACGCAGACAGAAAAGCGGAAACGGCCAAAGCAAAGGCCGCGCTCAAAATAGAGAGTTCGCATGGATCACGTATTTCTTTGTGATCCTGTTCATCGCGCTGATGGGGTATCTGGTTTACTTTACGATAGCCCGCGCGGACACCTTTGTCAACAGTCCGTACAATCAGCGGCAGGACGCGTTCGCCCAGAGGGTTGTGCGCGGGAATATTACAGACCGCAATGGAAATGTGCTCGCCACCACAAATGTTGCGGAAGACGGGACGGAGACGAGATCATACCCTTATGGATCTCTGTTCTCCCATGTGGTGGGATACAGCGATACTGACCTGGGAAAGACCGGCCTGGAGTCGGTTGAGAACTTTGAACTCCTCACCTCAAACGCGTTTTTCCTGGAAAAGATACAGAATGAATTCAACGGCGCGAAAAACCGGGGCGACACCGTCGTCACCACATTGGACGCCGGTCTCCAGCAGGCGGCCTGCGATGCGCTTGGCGGCTATAAGGGCGCGGTCGTTGTCATGGAGGCGGATACAGGGAAAATCCTGGCCATGGTGTCAAAGCCGGATTTCGATCCGAATACTCTGGCTGACAACTGGGATTACCTGAATTCGGACGAAGAGAACAGCCCTCTTCTGAACCGTGCTACAAATGGATCTTATGCGCCCGGGTCTGTCTTTAAGATCGTAACGGCGCTGGCATATATGCGGCAGAACCCGGATTATCAGTCGTACACTTACGACTGCAGCGGCTATATTGACGTAGATAATGTCAGGATCAACTGCTTTGACCAGACAGTTCACGGATATGAGGACTTAAGAAGCTCCTTTGCCAATTCCTGCAATGCCTCCTTTGCCAACATCGGCCTTGAACTGGATGTTGGCGGCTACAGGGATACAGCGGAGGATCTGCTGTTTAACAGCGGGCTCCCCGGGGTGCTGGATTATACGAAGAGCTCCTTTGCACTGACAGAGAATTCCGGGACCGCTGAGATTATGATGACCGCCATGGGCCAGGGGAATACAACGGTTAGCCCTTATCATATGGCGCTGATCACTCAGGCAATCGCCAACGGCGGGACACTGATGGAGCCTTATCTGGTTGATTATGTGACAAATTATACCGGAACCGAGGTGCGCCGGAATGTACCCCAGAGCTATGCCAGGCTTATGACTTCTGACGAGGCGGCGCAGCTCAAGGAATACATGGCGGCGGTTGTCAGTGAGGGCACAGGGTACGTGCTGAACGGACGTTCTTACACTGTCGCCGGAAAGACGGGAACCGCGGAGTACAGTATGGTGGATGGAGAGCGGACCCATTCCTGGTTCACCGGATTTACAAATGTGGATAATCCGGAGCTTGTGATCAGCGTGATCACCGAGGGTTCGGACGGCAGCGCGGGCGGGAAAGCAGTGTCCATCGCGGGCACCATCCTGGACGCATATTATAATTAGTCATATTATAACGAATCATGAATCAGACGTTACTGTGAATCGTGTAACAGAAGTGCGGAAGAGGGCGGCTATGCGGATAAAATTCTATTGTGATCTGTATGTCAGTGAATGCTGGCGTGAGAAAAAGGAAAAAATAAAGAAAAAGCTGCGGGCGAATAAACTTCAGCCCATGGTCTATGTGGTAGCCCTTGCCCGGGGCAGCCAGAACCATCTGGAATTTTTCTCCGCCATCCTGCTGAAGCAGCATATATTTCAGGACGGAGAGCTGTTCGTAGTCGGACTGGCGGACGGATACGACGGCGCCCTCTTTCTGGTTGAACAGATTGCGGATCAGATCTATCAGGAAACCGGCGGCGCGGACATCCGGCGCTTTATAGAGGAACGGCAGAAAGAATATGAGGAGACAGGACGGTAAAGATTATGATACTACATATCGTACTTCTTATTTTGAAAATACTGGGCTTTCTGGTCCTGGGCATCCTGGCGCTTATCTTTCTGCTGGCTCTGGCGCTGCTTCTCTCACCGGCAGTGTACCAGGTTCATATATCCGGGAAGGACACCTTGGATAGCTTAAACGGAACGGCCAGGTTCCGCTGGCTCTTCCGGCTGATTTCGGGTGAAGCGCGGTATGAGAACGGGGAACTCACCTGGCGGTTCCGGGCGGCGTGGAAACGGTTCGGGAGCGAAGACGCCGGAAGCGCCGGCGGCGATGAGGCTACCGGAGAGGCGGAAACGGTCAGCAAAGCCGCTGAGACCGGAAAGGCGGAAACGGTCAGCAAATCTGCAGAGACCGGAAAAGCGGAAGCGGTCAGCAAATCTGCTGAGACCGGAAAAGCGGAAACTACCGGCACATCTGCTGAGAACGGAAAAACCGGGAATACAGGCAGTACTGCCAGTATCGGTGCAACAGAAGATAAGGGCAGGGACAGGAAAAAAAATAAGGACGGAGACAAAAAATCTCCCTCCGTTTATGAAAGAATCTGGAAGTTCCCGGGAAAGATAAAATATACATTTCAGAAGATATGTGATAAGATAAGAGCGTTAAAGCAGAAGAAGGAAGCCCTGGCGGACTTTATCCGGGATGAGATTCACCAGAACGCGTTCCGGCGCGTAATCAGGGAAGTCAGGAGGCTGATCCAGTTTTTGAAACCGGATCATGCGGAGATAGAGATTGAGTTTGGGTTCTCTGACCCGGCTTATACAGGATATACTCTGGCGGTGGTCAGCATATTCTGGCCGGCGATAGGGGAGTATACAAAGATTCAGCCGGACTTTGAACGCCGCATCCTGCGGGGAAAGGCTGATGTGAAAGGAAAGATACGGGCTGTATATGCCCTGATTCTCGCATGGAATCTTGTGTGGGACAGGAATGTAAGAACTGCGTTTAAGCATGTCAGAAAGTTTATAAAGTAAAATCAGGAGGAAAAGAAAATGGCTGAGGGAAACAACAATTTTAAGACAACTCTGGAATCTCTGTTCAGAGGAATGGACGGCGTCGTCTCATCAAAAACTGTAGTAGGAGACGCGATCCATATCAACGGTACGATTATCCTTCCCCTCGTGGATGTTTCTTTCGGAATCGGCGCGGGCGCGTTCTCCGGCGACAAGAAGGAGAAGGGGATGGGCGGCATTGGCGGAAAGCTGACTCCAAGCGCTGTTATCGTGATCCAGGACGGCAAGACCCGGCTTGTAAATATAAAAAATCAGGACACAATCACAAAGATACTTGATATGGTTCCGGATGTGGTGGACCGCTTCACCACAAAGAAAGAGGACCGTATGACGGAGAAGGACGTGATGGATATCCTTGATTCTGATGCCGGAAAATAATGCGGCAGAACTGCCGGTCATAAGTATGAGAACAGATGCATAAGATGGAATAAGAGAGTTTCAGGAAGTGGCGGAATGAAAAAAGTATGCGGATTTGCGCTTTTCTGGATCGCAATCGGGATGTTTATTATGATGCTGCTTCCGAATACTGTGATCGGAGTGATCCTCATTATTGTACTTCTGGTGACAGGATACCGTTTGTTCTGCTGCTGAAAACAGGCATAGAAAAATCCCGGTCCGCAAATATGCGGGCCGGGATTTTCAGTTCCGTGTCAGTTTTCCGAAATGGAATATCAAGCTCCGGATTAAGCGCGCTCAACGCGTCCTGATCTCAGGCAGGATGTACAAACATACATTTTCCTGGAACCGCCTTCTGTTTTCACTCTGACGGACTTAACGTTTGATTTCCACATTTTCGGTGTTTTTCTATGAGAGTGGCTTACATTGTTTCCAAAGTGAGCTCCCTTTTCACAAATAGCACATTTTGCCATGACTGCACCTCCTAACAATCTGAACTGTCATATAGACTCATAACACTGCCATTTTAGCAGAAATATTTTCCTAATGCAAGTATTTTTTAAAAAAACCGAATGTATATTGTAAAATCGAGGAAGTGATAGTATAATAATCATGTTATTTAGCGCAAAAATCCATAAGAACTGGAGGTATATAGGATGAAGGGAAGCATGAGCACAGATCTTGGAATCATCACGATTAATCCTGAGGTGATCGCCAAATATGCCGGCTCCGTTGCCGTTGAATGTTTCGGTATCGTCGGGATGGCCGCAGTGAATATGAAGGACGGGCTGGTGCGTCTTTTGAAGAAAGAGAGCCTTACACACGGAATCCAGGTCGATATTTCTGATGAGAATATGATTACGCTGGATTTTCATGTGATTGTCGCTTACGGCGTGAATATTCTTTCTGTTTCTGACAACCTTATGAGTAATGTGAAATATAAGGTGGAAGAGTTTACCGGCATGTCGGTAGAAAAGATCAACATCTTCGTTGAAGGTGTGAGAGTGATAGATTAAGGAGGAGTTTGTCGTGTCTGTGAAAACGATAAATACGGAGATGCTCCGGAAGATGTTCCTTGCGGGAGCCGCTAATCTGGAAGCAAAGAAAGAATTCATTAATGAATTGAACGTATTTCCTGTGCCGGATGGAGATACGGGTACGAATATGACTCTGACGATCATGTCAGCGGCAAAAGAGGTGCAGTCCCTGGAACATCCGGATATGATGTCAGTTGCGAAGGCGATTTCTTCTGGTTCTTTAAGAGGCGCCAGAGGGAATTCAGGAGTCATCCTCTCACAGCTTCTCCGTGGATTTACAAAGGAGATCCGTGAGCATGACGAGATCGATGCAGTCATTCTTGCCAAAGCCTGCGACCGCGCGACGGCAACGGCGTACAAGGCGGTTATGAAGCCGAAGGAAGGAACTATTCTGACCGTGGCGAAAGGGATCTCCCAGAAAGCCGCTGATCTTGCAGAGACTACAGAGGATCTGGAAGTTTTTATTCCGGAGGTGTTAAAGTACGCGGAGGAAGTCCTGCAGCAGACTCCGGAGATGCTGCCGGTTTTAAAGGAAGCTGGTGTTGTGGACTCCGGCGGCCAGGGCCTGATCGAGGTTCTCCGCGGCGCTTATGACGCGTTCCTCGGGAAAGAAGTGGACTACACCGCGATTCAGCAGAGCGCGGGGACAAAGATGGTGAGACCGGCGGAACAGGCTGAGGCGGATATCAAATTCGGATACTGTACCGAGTTCATCATCATGACAGAGAAAGAATTTACAGACAAGGATGAGACAGAGTTTAAATCTTATCTGGAGTCTATTGGAGATTCCATCGTCTGTGTGGCGGATGATGACATTGTGAAAGTCCACGTGCATACGAACGATCCTGGACTTGCCATCCAGAAAGCCCTTACTTATGGCCAGCTCTCCCGCATGAAGATCGACAATATGCGTGAGGAACACCAGGAGAAGCTGATCCGCGACGCGGAGAAAGTAGCCGCGCAGCAGGCGGCGGAGGCTGCGGCGAAAAAGGGAAAGAAGGAGCCGGAGAAGGCCGTGGGATTTATCGCCGTGTCCATAGGGGACGGTATGAACGAGATTTTCCGCGAACTCGGCGTGGATTATATTATTGAAGGCGGGCAGACGATGAATCCGAGCACGGACGACATGCTCACGGCGATCGATGAAGTGAATGCGGAGCATATCTTTATCCTGCCGAATAATAAGAATATCATTCTGGCGGCGAACCAGGCTCAGTCATTGACAAAGGACAAGGACATCATCGTGATTCCCACAAAGACTGTTCCCCAGGGCATTACCGCCGTGATCAGCTTCATGCCGGAAGCGGATATGGATACCAACACCGAGGCGATGAAAGAGGCGATCCGGGGCGTAAAAACCGGGCAGGTGACATATGCGGTCCGGGATACTCATATTGACGACAAAGAGATTCATGAAGGCGATATTATGGGAATCGGTGACCAGGGAATCCTCGCAGTGGGTCAGTCAGTGGAAGCGACGGCCAAAGAGATGCTTGCGCAGCTTGTAGATGAGGACTCAGAGCTGATCAGCCTGTATTATGGACAGGATATCCAGGATGCGGACGCAGAAGAGTTCGCGAAGAGCGTGGAAGAGCTTTACCCGGATGTGGATGTAGACGTCCACAGGGGCGGACAGCCGATTTATTACTACGTGCTTTCTGTAGAGTGAGACAGCGGCGGTATCCCTGGGAGCGTGAAGCGCGGTTGTGCGGATGCGCGGGCCTGACTGCCATGATTTACAGATAAAGAAACCGGGCGTTCTTCCGTCAGGAAGAGCGCCCTTAATCTTTTTAGGAACGGAGCTGTAGAAATATGCGTGAAAAGGAAAGAATTTCTTCCATAAAGGGAATCGGAGAAAAGACAGAACAGCTGTTTTTCCGTCTCGGAGTCCGCACTGTAGGAGATCTGATCCGGTATTATCCGAGAGGATTCGAGATTTATGAGGATCCGGTTTCGATCGGAGAGATCCGGGAGGGGAAAACATGTACAGTGTCAGGCACTGTGTTCGGCCGGATTCAGGTCTCGTCCAGCCCAAGGACGCAGGTGACAACGCTTTATTTAAAAGATCTGACAGGCACACTCAAAGTGATCTGGTTCCGCATGCCTTTTCTCAGGAACACACTGAACCGGGGCGGGGTCCTCATCCTCCGCGGTAGGATTGTGCGCAGGAAAGACGGCCTGGTCATGGAGCATCCGGAGATCTATTACCCCGCGTCCAAATATCAGGAAAAACTTCATACCATGCAGCCGGTGTACCATCTGACCGCAGGGCTTACCAACAACGCTGTGACAAAAGCGGTCCGGCAGGCTTTGGAATGCGCCCGGGAAAACCAGGACATTCTTCCGGAAAGCCTGAGCGGGAGGTATGGATTTATGCCATACAAAGATGCGCTCAGAAACATGCATTTCCCGGAGAATAAAGAAGTGTTCGCAAAGGCCAGGGAGCGGTTTGTGTTCGAAGAATTTCTTGTATTTATCCTTTCCTTGAGAAGAATGAAGGAAAGTGAAAACCGGGCGGAAAATCATTTCGTCTTTTCTGATCAGCCTGAGATTGACCGGTTTCTGTCTTCGCTGCCGTACTGTCTGACCGGCGCGCAGATGAAGGTCTGGGAAGAAATCAGGAAAGACATGCAGAGCTCCCATATCATGTCCAGGCTTGTTCAGGGAGACGTGGGATCAGGAAAGACGGTGGTGGCTTTTCTCGCTCTTCTCCTGGCCGGCCTGAACGGGTATCAGGGCGCGCTGATGGCTCCCACAGAGGTTCTGGCAAGACAGCACTATGAGAATATTTCCGGAATGCTTGAAACGTACCAGCTGCCTCTGAAAGCAGAACTTCTGACAGGCTCCATGACAGCCGCGAAGAAGAGGGCGGCTTACGAACGGATCCAAAGCGGCGAAGTCTCCATTGTCATAGGGACTCACGCCCTGATTCAGGAAAAAGCGGAATATAAGGATCTGGCCCTTGTGGTGACGGATGAGCAGCACAGGTTCGGAGTCCGGCAGAGAGAAGCGCTGGCAGGGAAAGGGCGGACTCCCCATATTCTCGTTATGAGCGCCACGCCGATTCCGCGGACTCTCGGGATTATCCTATATGGAGATCTGGATATTTCCATTATAGATGAGATGCCAAAAAACCGTCTCCCGATCAAGAACTGTGTGGTGGACACCGGATACCGGGAAAACGCCTATTCCTTTATGAGAAAGCAGGTTGCCCAGGGACGCCAGTGCTATGTGATCTGTCCCATGGTGGAGGAGAGCGAGAGCCTGGAGGCGGAGAATGTGACAGACTATTCCGCCATGCTGTCAGAAGAGCTTGGAAGCGGAATCCGGGTCGGATGCCTCCATGGCAAGATGAAACAGCAGGAAAAAGATGAGATTATGGAAGCCTTTGCCGGAAATGAAATCCAGGTGCTTGTCTCAACAACCGTAGTTGAAGTGGGAATTGACGTGCCCAACGCCACGGTGATTCTGATTGAAAACGCGGAGCGCTTTGGACTGGCGCAGCTCCACCAGCTTCGCGGCCGGGTGGGGAGAGGAGCGCATCAGTCCTACTGTATCTTCATGTCAGCGTCAAAATCCGACGAGACAAAGGAACGGCTTGACATCCTGAATCACTCCAATGACGGATTCTACATCGCGGAGGAGGATCTCCGGCTCAGAGGGCCGGGAGATCTCTTCGGAATCCGGCAGAGCGGGATTCTGGACTTTAAGCTGGCGGATATTTTTCAGGACGCGAAATTTTTACAGGCTGCTTCTGAGGAAGCGAAAATAATTCTTGATCAGGATCCGGAGCTTGCCGGTCCAGAGTATGCAGGGCTGAAAGATTATATTGACCGGAAGATCGGCGAGATCATGCTGGAGACCACGCTGTAGAAACAGCCGGTGCGGGAGCCTGCGGCCTGTGAACGGCAGCACGGCGTCATAAAATTTTGCTACGAATTTCCAGTTTAAAAGATCAGATCCTCCATATACTAACAGCGTAACATGAACAACGGAAGCGGATGTATGATAACCGGCTGCATCACAAAAAGCGGCAGATTACATACAGATGCAGCCGGAGGAAATGTTACAAAAACACAAGACGTAACGTAACAGTTACGAAAATGCAAAAGGAGGAAATTGATCATGGCAAGTCGTTCATCCAACAGAGCAGCAGTGCCTGAGGCAAAAAGTGCTCTGGACAAATTCAAGTACGAAGTGGCCAACGAGCTGGGGGTACCGTTAACTGACGGTTACAACGGCGACCTTACTTCCAAACAGAACGGATCTGTAGGCGGATATATGGTCAAGAAGATGATCGAAGAGCAGGAAAAGCAGATGTCAGGTAGATAACCTGCTGCATTTTCAGCGCGGAACGTCTGATAAAAGACTTTCTGAAAACATTGAGAAAAGCGTCCGGGATTGACCTGGACGCTTTTTTCTGCTAAAATTCTGCATAGTTATAGAAACGGGGTGTCATAATATGAGAGTGATTGCTGGAAGCGCCCGGAGCTTAAAACTCAAAACGCTGGAGGGAATGGACACAAGACCGACGACCGACCGGATCAAGGAGACCTTATTCAACATCATCAGCCCGTCTGTTTACGACAGCATTTTTCTTGATCTGTTCAGCGGGAGCGGCGGAATCGGAATCGAAGCCTTAAGCAGAGGCGCCAGGGAAGCTGTTTTTGTTGAGAGCAGTCCCAAAGCTATGGAGTGCGTAAAGGAGAACTTAAAGTTTACACGTCTGGACCACAGGGCAGTTACCATGACGTCAGATGTGATGGACGCCCTGTACCGGATGGAGGGGGAAAAGGTATTTGACATTATTTTCATGGATCCGCCCTATGACCGCGGCCTGGAACAGAAAGTGCTGAAATACCTGTCCGGATCCGGACTGTGTTACGACGATACGCTGATTATTGTAGAGGCGTCAAAGAGCACAGATTTTTCTTATATTGATGATCTGGGCTTTTACATGGTCCGCGAGAAAATATATAAAACAAATAAGCACGTGTTCCTTGTGGGGACAGGAAAGGAAGAAATATGTTAAGAGCAGTTTACCCGGGCAGCTTTGACCCGGTTACATACGGGCACATTGATATTATCCGCAGATCATGTACGATTGTCGATGAACTAATCGTCGGAGTCCTGTGCAATAAAGCGAAAATTCCGTTGTTTTCTGTAGAAGAACGTGTTAGAATGTTAAAGGAAGTGACGAAAGATCTGGACAATATCAGAATCGAGCCATTTGAAGGCCTGCTCGTGGATTTCGCTTCCAGGATGGAAGCGGGACTTGTCATCAGGGGACTGCGGGCAATCACTGATTTTGAATATGAGCTTCAGATGTCGCAGACCAATCATAAACTGGCTCCGAATGTGGAGACTATGTTTCTGACAACCAGTATTGAATATTCTTATTTAAGTTCCACCACGGTGAAAGAGATTGCTGCTTTTGGGGGAGATTTGTCACAGTTTGTGCCGGAAGCAGTCGCCGCGGAGCTTAGGAAAAAGATGAATACAAAAGGAGAGTGTAACAAATGAGCAGCCGTATCGAGCAGATTATCGAAGAAATCGAGGAGTATATTGACCGCGACTGTAAATTCCAGCCTCTGTCTACTACGAAGATTATCGTGAATAAGGAGCATCTTGATGAGCTCTTAAGGGAACTTCGCATGAAAACTCCGGATGAGATCAAGCGTTACCAGAAGATTATCGCCAACCGTGACGCGATTCTTGCCGACGCACAGGCAAAGGCCAATGCGCTGATCGAGGAGGCGCAGGTGCAGACCACAGAGCTTGTCAGCGAGCATGAGATTATGCAGCAGGCTTACGCCCAGGCGAATGAGATCGTAACACAGGCTACGGCCCAGGCTCAGGAAATTATTGACAATGCTACCCGGGACGCGAATGAGATCCGCATCGGCGCGATCCAGTACACGGACGACCTGCTGGCCAATGCGGAGAGCATCATCGGACACACTCTGGACAGCTATACGACAAAGTATGACGGGCTGATCAATTCTCTTCAGGAGTGCTATGACACAGTCCGCTCCAACCGCGCAGAGCTTAATATCCCGGAGGAAGACGACGGATACACCGCATCAGACGGGACGGTATAATCTGAAAACTGTATACGCTTAATGTCCGGCGGGATTATTCTCAGAGTCAGATCAGCCGGATAAAGAGAAACGCCAGGAGACTGGCTGCCGCTGCGGCAGCCAGTTTTTGCATTATATATGGGGCAACGGAAAGCCCGGCCTCCCGCACCATACATTTTGTCTGGGCGACGGAGCAGATCCCCCCAAAGGCTGACAGCCCGAGAATCAAAGGATAGCTGACAGTCAGATCAGGAATCGTCCGGCGGATGATAAGGATGCCGTTTGTCATCTCAAGCAGGGGAGCCAGAATCCGGATCATACAGAACTCCTCCGGCATCTCTGAGAGAATCGAGAGCAGAATGGAAAAAAATATAATATATCCTCCCACCTTTACAATCCCCTCAAACCCATTCATCATACAATCATCAAAGGGAATCGGCGCTTCCGCTTTTTTGCCTCCCGCAGACTCCGGCCTGATGTCCCGGAACCTTCTCCCTGCACTGTATTTTCCGGAAGAAATATTTCCATTCTCTTTCCTCAGATAATATCTGCGGAACAGAAAGCTGAGAAACACCGGCGTTATGGTGAGGATAATAAGTGTAGGAGCCATAAGCTTCTCGTTCTTCAATGTCTTCCAGACAATGAAATTCATAATAAAAGCCGGGCTTGTATTATTACAGAAGGAGAGCAGGTAGGCCCCTTCCGTCCGGGTAATCCTTCCTGACTGTACCAGATCCGCCGTCACTTTGGCGCCCATCGGGTATCCGCACAGGAATCCCGCCAGGACAGCGAAAGAGCCGTTCCTGGAAGTGGAAAATAAAGCTCCCAGAGTCCTCCCCAGAATCCCCGATATAATCTCAAGCCCCCCGCTTCTAAGAAGCAGATTGGAGATCAGCATAAATGGAAACAACGTCGGGAAGATCACCTGGAACCAGAGAAGAAGTCCGTCCTCCGTTCCGGAAAACACAGCTTTTGGCACGGCGAGCATTGCCGCGAACAGGACAACGATCACCGCGGCAGGCCCCTTTTTTATACAGGATACTTTTACGGATTTAGAGCTGAGCTTTTCCACAGGCAGTTCCTCCCCTAATCTATCTGTTCAGATATATGCGGGAAAAAAGTTCTTTATGAAATACTGCTTCATAGATTAAAAGAAAAAGAGGTTTTTTCTTGATAAGATATCGCTGCAGGATTCTTCTCCTTTTCCTTCTGGCCCTGGCCTCCTCTGTCTGGCTCGGGCGGCTAACATATTTAAGTGAGGCCGGCCGCTTAAATCAGGACATCATAGCTTCTGACCAATTCCGGAAGCAGCCGGTCAGCAGTGAGATTGCCTCACAGCTTCAGGAGCTGGAGCGTCCCGGAGAACTTCTGGGAATCTACTGGCTGGAAACCGGGTTTGGCAGGGAAAAGGTTGAGGAACCTCTTGAAACCCTTTCATCCAGGAGAAAGCGCTGGGAGCGCGCAGAAGGATGGAGCCTTTACCTCAGGTCATGCCAGGCCATCTGGGACGATGCAGTTTATTTCCCTATACCAGAATCTGCCGGATCCAGGAATCTTACCGTGTCCTTTGAAGATTCCTGGATGTTTGAGCGGAGCTACAAAGGAGAGCGCGGCCATGAGGGAACCGATATCATGCCCTCCGTCAACGAACGCGGGCTCTTTCCCGTCGTCAGCATGACAGACGGAGTGATCCGCAATATGGGCTGGCTCGAACTCGGAGGCTGGAGAATAGGCATCGAATCACCCCACGGAGCATATTTTTATTACGCACATCTGGACTCCTACGCAGATTTAAACGAAGGCGATGAGGTTAAAGCGGGAGATCTGCTGGGCTATATGGGGGACACAGGGTATAGTAAAACAGAAGACACAAAAGGCAAATTCCCCGTACATCTCCATCTTGGGATCTACCTGTACCATGAAGAACAGGAAATCAGCGTCAATCCATATCCGGTACTGAGAAATGTACAAGATCGAAGGGTCAGCTATAAAGTTCACTAACGTCCTTTTGCAAAACGTCCGAAAACAGTACCTTTGCCAAGACGTATTCTGCGGGGATGGAGGACGGCTCAGGGCTTCGCTACAGGGGATAAGGGAAACTAAGAAGCTGCGTCTGCGGATTAGATGCAAGGACAGGAGGGGAGCAACTCGCTTCGCTCAGACAATCTCCCCTCCTGTCCTGACATCCGCAGCCGCAGCTTCAAGTTTTCCTAATCCCCTTCCGAAGGCGCCCGTCGCCGTCCTCCATCCCCGCAGAATTTTTCTCGAAATGGGGCTGTTTTCTGGGCTTTTTCAGGTTGGGAGTCAGTGAATATATAGCTGCTACGAGAAGCAGGCGCGGCCGGAAGGCTTTCGCAGCCGGAATCCCCCAAGCCGCGCCAATTCGTGCTTTACAGCTCATTTGGGGCAGTAACATTCCGACAGGGAATGCGCAGGAAGCGGAGCGGATGGTTTGAGTATACTTTCTGGGGAAGGGGACAGCCGGGAGATGTGACTTTGGAGGAATCCGCTGAAAATCTTGAAGGGCAA
>CALWTQ010000043.1 GCA_944384505.1 uncultured Mediterraneibacter sp. | reverse complement strand
CTCTGGAACTCTAAGTTTCACTAATACCCTTCCGAAGTCATCCATCGCCATCCTCCATCCCCGCAGAATTTTTCTCGGAATGGGGCTGTTTTCTGGGCCTTTTCAAACCGGGAGTCAGTGAATATATAGCTGCTACGAGAAGCAGGCGCGGCCGGAAATCTTTCGCAGCCGAAACTCTCCAAGCCGCGCCAGTTCTACGTTTCAGCCTGTTTAGAGTAATAACACTTCCCTCTGGAAATGCGCAGGAAGCGGAGCGGATGTTTGAAGCGTAAGTTCTTAGAGAGGGGCGTGTGGGGACTGTGACTTTGGAGGAATCTGACGGAAGATCTTAGAAGTCGGAGAGCTGTTGTTAAGCGGCGCGCAGGGATTGTCTGAGCGGAGCGAGTTGCCCGGAGCGCCGCTTTGCACTTAAACAGCTCTCCGGCTTCTTAGATCCTTCCCGGATTTCGGAACGGAACAGTACACACACGTCCCCCTCTCAAAGGACACGTTTCAAACATCCGCTCCGCTTCCGGACGTGAGTCACAGGAAATGTTAGTGCGCTAAATAGCTGTACCATTATCTTATGAGTATTACCGCCTCATATGGCTTCATATCCCCCTCCATCTCTCCTTCATAATTATGGATCAGCACCTGTGCGTCCTTCCACTCTTCTAGCAGCGGGCAGTCTGCCGGCGTATCGGTAAAGTTGGCGCACACCAGCATCTGCTTCTCCCCGTCTGTCCGGGTATAGGCAAAGATTTTCTCGTCCTCCGCGAGAAGCAGCTCAAACTTTCCGTCCACGAATACCGAATATTCTTTGCGAAGCCGGATCAGCTTCTGGTAGAAATGCCATATAGAGTCGGGATCACCCATCTCCTCTTTTGCATTGATTTCTTTATAATTCGGATTCACCCGGATCCAAGGTGTGCCGGAGGTAAATCCCGCGTTTGTCTCATCGCTCCACTGCATGGGCGTACGGGCGTTATCCCTGCTTTTGGCATAGATAGATCTCATGATCTCCTCTTTTTTGTATCCTTTTTGAAGCCGTTCATAGTAGAGATTCGTTGTCTCAATATCACGATATTCGCTGATATCGGAGAATTTCACATTTGTCATTCCCAGCTCTTCTCCCTGGTACACATAAGGAGTTCCCTGCATGCCGTGGAGAACTGCGGCCAGCATTTTCGCCGACTGGACGCGGTATTTTCCATCGTCGCCCCAGCGGGATACGATGCGGGGCAGGTCGTGGTTATTCCAGAAGAGGCTGTTCCATCCTTTCTGATACAGTTCTTCCTGCCAGGCGGCGAGGCATTTTTTCAGCTTTACAAAAGGAAGGGGCGCCAGATCCCACTTTTCCTTTCCCTCCTCCTGATCCAGCATCACGTGTTCGAACTGGAACACCATGGAGAACTCGCTGCCATCCGGGCAGCTGTAGAGCTTCGCGATCTCAGGCGTGGCCCCCCAGGCCTCGCCGACCGTAATCAGATCCCCTTTCTGGAAGGTCTCCCGGCTCATCTCCCGGATAAACTCATGGAGTCTCGGGCCGTTGTTTGTAATCTTTTTGTCCGGTTCTTTTGCGATCTGGTCAATCACATCCAGACGGAATCCACCGACTCCCCGGTCCATCCACCAGAGGATCATATCATAAATCTCCCGGCGCACTTTCGGATTCTCCCAGTTTAAGTCCGGCTGCTCCACCGCGAACTGATGAAAGTAATACTGTTTTAACTCCGGCACCCACTCCCATGCAGATCCGCCGAAGGCCGCCTTCATGTCATTGGGATATTCTCCTTCTTCCCCATCTCTCCACACGTAGTAGTCGTGATAGGGGTTATCCCGGCTTTTCTTCGCCTCCTGGAACCACCGGTGCTCATCAGATGTATGGTTGAGCACCAGATCCATAATGATCCGAATCTTCCGCTTTGCCGCCTCAGCTATCAGCTCGTCCATATCCGCAAGCGTGCCAAACATGGGATCAATATCCTGATAATCTGAGATATCATATCCATTATCATTCTGTGGGGAACAGTACACAGGAGAGAGCCAGACCGCGTCAATCCCAAGATCTTTCAGATAATCAAGACGGCGGATGAT
Source organism: uncultured Mediterraneibacter sp. (assembly GCA_944384505.1). Lineage (GTDB taxonomy): Bacteria > Bacillota > Clostridia > Lachnospirales > Lachnospiraceae > Mediterraneibacter. The sequence continues at coordinate 29,026 of CALWTQ010000043.1, read as the reverse complement.
TCCTCTTAAGTCTCCCACTCCGTCTCCGTTGGAGTCCTGGAAGCTCCTCGGATAAATCTGATATACAACTGCGTTTTTCCACCATTTTTTCTTATTTGTATCCATATGCAGGTCCTCACTTTTCATGTTAATTACGCATGTGGGCAGCCGCCACAAAAGCTCTCCTTACTTCACTCTGCGGATCAGTGTTCCCTTTCTGCCAAGGATCCCGTCCCGGAAATTACGCGCGAAGAGAACTTCTCCTTCATCTCCTGTACGAACCGTCTCTTCAGAACAATTCAGCACGACCTCGATCCTGTGATCCGCCTCGTCAATCTTAATATATTCCGCGCACCTTTTGTTTTCATACCGGTTCGGGAAGTGGAAATGAAGACTGCGGAATGTCGCTTCCGTCTTTCTCAGGCGTATCAACTCCTTGATCTGCCTGATCCGCTCCTGATTTTTCTCCGTTTCGATCTCATCCCAGGGCATACACCTGCGGCAGTCCGGGTCAAAACTTCCCTCCATGGCAATCTCGGTCCCATAGTAGATGCATGTGCTTCCCGGAAGGGTGAAGAGCACCGCAAGCTGCTGATAGAAAATATCCAGGTCATGGAAACGGTTCATCAGACGCTCTGTGTCATGAGAATCCAGCAGATTGAACAGTACATTATTATTTTGCTGCATATACATAGTATAACAGCGGTTCACCATGAACTCAAACTCTTCTTTTCCCATGGAATTATCCAGAAAGAAATCATGGATCCCGCTCATAAGAGGATAGTTCATAACCGAATCATACTCATCGCCCGCAAGCCACTGGCTCGCGTCATGCCAGATCTCTCCCAGAAGATAAATATCCGGCTTAATCCCTTTTAAATGTGTCCGCATTCGTTTTAAAAAATGATGGGATACTTCGTTTCCCACGTCAAACCGGATCCCGTCAATATCATATTTCCGGATCCAGTTCTCACACACATTGCAGAAATACCGGATTACTTCCTCATTGTTCGTGTTCAGCTTCGGCATCCAGTCCGCGAAGGCAAAAGAATAAAACCTACCGTCCCTTGTGCTCTCCTGTCTGCCAAGGTTCTCCCAGTTCTGCACCATGAACCATTCTGCATATCTGGATTCTCTTCCTTTCTCCAGCACGTCCAGCCAGGGCCCGAACTTCCGGCCGCAGTGGTTGAACACTGCGTCCACCATCACACGGATTCCTCTGGCATGCGCTTCCGACACCAGGGCGGCCATAGTTTTATCGTCCCCGAAGGCCGGATCGATCTTCATGTAGTCCGTAGTATCGTATTTATGATTTGTCTCTGCCTTCATAATAGGATTCAGATAAATACCGGTTATTCCCAGATCTTCGAGATATCCAAGCTTCTGGCGGATTCCCTCCAGGTCTCCTCCGTAACGCTCCTGGTTCGTCACAGGTCCGGTCTGCCACGGGAGCACTTCCGGATCGTCCTCTTTGGGTACGCCGCAGCAGAAACGATCCGGGAAGATCTGATACCATACCGTACCGTTGACCCAGTCCGGCGTACGGTTCACGTCCGCCGGATTCATCCACGGGACAATAAAATACTGAAGAAGACGCCCCGGCATATTTACCTGTTCTTCTGTCAGGAAACCGTCCTCGAAATAGTACCAGATCTCATTTTCAGTATGCAGCTCAAAGTAATATTTGCATCTCTTATACGGCGGCGTCACCGTTGTCGTCCACCAGATCTGATGGCGCAGCCGTTTCTTATACACGATCTCCTCCCTCGTTCCGTTCCACCGCTCATTTCCGCCCATGATTCCCGCGTCATACGGATCGCCGTGGATCAGAAACGCCTGTTTTACATCATAACCTGTCTTCAGGTTGATTATCAGCCTGTCTTCGTCGAGAGCATAGCTCATCTGCTCCGTTGTCTTGTGGTATACGCCTGTAAATTCCATACTGCTCTCCTTTCCCATTTACCATTCCAGCCGCTCATATACTCTGAGTATCTCGCCGACACTCCACGCCTGCGCGAAACAGCCCTTTGAGGACACTGGATTTTCCCCGTCATAGATTTCAGGAAGCTGTCCGATACATCCCTCTCTTAAAGCGCTCTCCAGCACTTCCAGCTGCTCTCTTACACAGGCTTTTGCCTCTGAGCTGTCCCCATGCACTTTCAGGTAAGACAGATAATACGCGCCCAGCGGAAATGTCCATACAGTACCCTGGTGGTACGCCAGATCCCGGTCCAGCACTCTGCCGCCATAGAAAGGACAAAACTGTGGATCCTCCATATCCAGGGTGCGGAGTCCATAAGGGGTGTACAGTTTTTCAAACACCGTATCCACCACTTGCCGTTCTTTCTCTCCATCCAGCATAGTAAACGGCATGGACACTGCCCAGATCTGATTGCAGCGGATCTGGTTCACCGCTTTCTCATCCTCCGAGAGCACGTCTTTTAAGCAGTGTGCGTCCTCCCGCCAGAACTTTTCCACAAAGGACGTCTTTACTTTCTCAGCGAGATCGCTGTACCCGCCTGCGTACCGATTCAAAAGCCGGCTGCATTTTTCCATGATTTTAAGCGCGTTATACCAGTATGCATTAATCTCCACCGGCTTCCCGTGACGGGGTGTTGGGAGGAGATCCCCCACACGGACGTCCATCCAGGTCACTTGATCCAGATCCTGTCCTGCCTGGATCAGTCCGTCCTCATCCATCCGGATGCCAAAATCAGTCCCGGCCATGTAAGCATTTACGATCCGTTCCATCACAGGGAACATCTCACGGATAAACTCCGCGCTGCCCGCCGCCTCGTAGTAAAGCCATACACAGTTAATAAAGAGAAGAGACGCGTCCACTGTATTATACATTGGCTCCTTCCCGCCCTCCGGGAACAGATTCGGCATCAGCCCCTTGTTCTCGTAACGCGCGAATGTCCGCAGTATAGACTCCGCCTCCTTATAACGCCGGGTGGAGATGCACAGTCCCGGCAGAGCAATCATCGTATCCCGCCCCCAGTCCTCGAAAAATGGATACCCCGCGAGAATTGTCTTTCCGCCTGTGGATTCTCTCCTGGAAATGAACTGATCCGCGCTTTTTGCGAGAACACAAGCGTTCTCATCCCGGAATCCTGCCCTCTCCTCCAGCTTTTCCCGGTACTCTTTGATTTCCCGAAACACTTTCTCTGTCAATTCAGACGCTCCGGAAGCCTTCTCTTCCATGGCAAAGACAATGGAAAGCTGCCCTTTGGCTCCCGCGCCAATCTCCATCGAAATCCGGCAGCACGCTTTTGCGTTCCCGTTTTCCCGTCTCCCGTCGCAGGCGTCATAAGCATAATAATAAGTTTCCGGCTCTTCCGGAATCCCCCTGATCTGCCCGTCAGTCACAACATACAATTCAATCCCGCCATCCGCCTGTATGCGGCCGCTCTTTTCCGATTCTAAAAGCAGCCGGAAGCTGCGCTTTGGATTCAGATCCTCTCCTTTGGGGACGAATTGAAAAAAGGGAGTCACACTCAGCGTTACATCCTTCCCCGACCTGTTCCGGACACGGTATCTGACTGCCACAGTGTTCTCCCCCGGCCTTAAGGCCGCTTCCTTTTCAATCTCCACGCCAGCCGCCAGGAAACGCCACACAGGGGTATCCTCCCAGGAAAACTCTGTCAGATACCGGAACCCTTCCTCCCGGCTGTGGTCTGAAAACTCCTGGGAGGACAGGATATACTCCCTTCCTCCCTCACTAACCTTCTCTAAGAGACGGTGAATCATATTATAGCGGCTGTTGGGAGCCTTGCTGCAGGCCATGAAAAATGAGTGGTCATTTCTGGCCGCAGAGCCTGTCATAGTCATAGAAGAAAATCCCCCCAGGCCATTCGTCATCAGATAGCAGTTCTCCTGCCCTCTCTCAAATGTTTTCCAGTCCTGCTTCCCATAAATCCATTTCCTGCTCATACGGCCTGTTTCCTCCATACAGTACGTTCCTTTGTCTCATCCTTGGCAGTCCGCTTTTCGTCCTCCTTAAACTGCTTCGCGCCCGCCCCGGGCCGCTTTCCCTTGCCCACGGCCCGTTTTGCGGCCAGCACTGTCACGCTCTGCGCGGCCACACTTATACAGGAGCCTGCTGCCTGCGGGTTCTTCCACAGATAACTGTTTTCTCCGTCGCAGAGAATCTCCCATCCCTCATCCTTAAGATCAATCGTCCTTTCTTTTTCCCCACTGTTATATATGATTTTCAGCTCGGCCCACCGGCTTTCTCCGCCGTGTCCCCTATTGTCCACCCGGAAGCTGACCAGGCCAGGCTCCTTCCTGGTCCCGTAAATGCGCTCCACAGCATGTTCTGATTTATCACACAGCCCCGGGAGATGTTTGCGAAGGGCAATCAAACCTTTATAATACTCCACAAGGGAGTGGTTCTTCCATGCCTGCTCCCAGTCCAGACGGTTCAGGGCAATCGGCGCGTTAAATGTATCTTCCTGGCCATTCTTTGTTCTTGCGAACTCTTCTCCGGAGAGAAAGAAAAGCGTCCCCTGGCAGGTCATATACAGAGCTGCCGCCATGCGGTTTAACCGCATTCTCTCTTCTTCATCCGCCTTCGGAAGTGTCTCTGACAATTTGTCCCAGAGTGTCTGATTATCGTGAGCAGATACATAGGTAATAATCTGAGACGGCGCCTTTGCCCGATACTTCCCGGGCAGACAGCAGGCGCTCACTCCCCGGATGACCTCGTCTTCCTTTCCCTTAGCCCCGTTGATAAATCCCGGCCGCTTGATCTTTAACGCAGAGCCTTTCACAGCGTCCCTTGTATCATCACAGAACATCCCGATATTCTCATCCAGAAGACGGATATTCTCTTTCAGCGCGGGGACCGCGCCCTCATCCATAGCGGAGATATCCGCGCGCCATGGTTCCCCGAACATAATCTTCTCACCTTTCCCATACCGCTCGTCCAGAGCCCGGCGGATCTGATTCATCAGATCTACATCAAGGAGTCCCATCAAATCGAACCGGAATCCGTCCACATGATACTCTTCTGTCCAGTAAAGGACAGATTCCAGGATATACTTTGCGCACATCTGTCTCTCACTTGCCACGTCATTGCCGCAGGCAGAGCCGTTGGAAATTTTCCCGTCGTCAAATACCCTGTAGAAATACCAGGGAACCGTCCGCTGAAACCAGGAATCCAGGGAATATGTATGATTATAAACCACATCCATAATCACGCGGAACCCCTGTCTGTGCAGGGACTGGATCATCTCCTTCATCTCCCGGATTCTCACTTCTCCACGCTCAGGATCCGTAGAATAAGACCCCTCCGGCACATTATAATTTACCGGATCATATCCCCAGTTAAACTCCTCGTCCCCGCCGCTTTCGTCTACAGACCCATAGTCATAGGCGGGCATAATCTGTACATGGGTAACGCCCAGATCCTTTAGATATCTCAGGCCCGTGGGATGGATCCCGTCTCCACCCAGCGTAGTGTCCGCGCAGGTAAACGCAAGGTACTTCCCCCGGTACTCTTCCGGAAATCCGCCGGATGGATCCCAGGAGAATTCCTTGACATGAAGCTCATAGATAATCTGTTCCGGACCTTTCTCAGGCGCATGATCCTCCGCCCACCCTTTCGGATCTGTTTTTCTTAAATCCACTGCCATGCTGCGGGCTCCGTTGATCCCGCAGGCCTTCGCGTAAGGATCTGCTGAGGTTATTGTCTCACCTTCGATCTCAAGGGTAAAGTCATAGTAGACGCCGTGGAGGCACTCTCCTGTGCTCCAGCTCCAGACTCCCTTTTCCTCCCGGTTCATCCGAAGGCTCTCAAAGGCTTCTCCCCCGTTTCCTTCCTCATACAGATTCAAGGTGACACTGTCAGCCGGAGGACTCCAAAGTTTAAAAGAGGTCCCGCCGTCCGTACATTTCACTCCCAGGTCGTCTCCATCATATATGTAATTGTCCTTAAATTCCTGACTCAGATAATACTTTTTCCACTCTAATGCTGTCGTCATAAATCTGCCTTTCTGTGTATGATTATCTTTTTAACCTTTGACTGCTCCGGAAAGTCCGTCTACATAATACCTCTGCATGTACAAAAACAGCGCCGCAATGGGAATCGAGATCAGCACCGCGCCCGCGGCGAAACAGGTATACCAGCTGTCTATATATTCCTTTTCCAGCATCCGCCACAGTCCGATGGCGATCGTGTACTGATCGGAGTTTGCACGGCAGATTACCTTCGCGAAGATGAAGTCCAGCCAAGGCCCCATAAAGGAAGTAAGCACTGTATAAACAACAATCGGTTTACTCAGGGGAAGCGTGATCTTTGTAAAGATCTGCCATCTTGTACAGCCGTCGATCAAAGCCGCCTCGTCCACCGCGAGAGGGATCGTGTCAAAAAAACCCTTGGCGATCTGAAAGCTCAGCGCCGCTCCTCCCGAGTATACCATAATCAGCGCCAGCTTGATCAGATTTCCTTCCGTCAGCCCCAGCGCCTTTAAGATAAAGTACACTGCGATCATGGACATGAAAGCCGGGAACAGTCCCAGGATCATGGCCATATTCATATACGGCTTTCTCAGTTTAAAGCGCAGCCTGGACAGGCAGTAGGACGCCGCCAGCACGTAGAACGTGGACAGGATGCAGGAGCAGATCGCGATGAACAGCGTGTTCATGAACATCTGCGGGAAGTTCAGGATCGATGTATCCGTGAACAGTTTAATGTAATTGTCCAGTGTATAGGACTGCGGCAGGAAGGTAGATACATAGGAACCTTTCTCCGCCCGGAAGCTTGTAAGGATTACCCATACAATCGGGAATACCCAGACGACCGCAAGCACTGCCAGGACCGCATGCACGATCGTATTGTTGATAAAACGTCTTTTCTTTGCAGAATGCATCTTTTGGCCAGCCATGTCTAGAATCCTCCTTCTTCTTTGTATGATTTACTGCGCCTGTATGTAAACAGTGCTCCCACCGCAAGGATGACAAATGTCAGAATACCGATAACGGCGCCGATATTGTAGTACTGTTTATCCACGGTCAGCTTGTACAGCCAGGTAACGAGCAGGTCGGTCTTTCCGGCCGTCGCTCCCATATCCACCACCGGGTCTCCTCCCGAGAGCAGGTAGATGACGTTGAAGTTGTTGACATTTCCTGTAAAAGTACTGATCAGGTACGGCGTAGTCACATACAGCATATACGGGAGCGTGATCTTAAAGAAGATCTGCACCGCATTGGCCCCGTCCACCTTGGCCGCCTCGTAAAGCTCCGCCGGAATATTCTGGAGCACGCCGGTAAGCTGAAGCAGCGTGTAGGGTACGCCGACCCATACGTTGATCACGATCACTGTCACTCTGGCCCAGGTCGGATCTGTGAAGAACGGGAGGCTTGCGTCTGAAGCGATCAGTCCCAGGTTTCTTAAAAGAACATTGATCGCGCCCTCAGGCTGAAGCATCGTTCTCATAATCAGCAGAGACACGAACATAGGAACCGCGCAGGAGAGCACGAAGCAGAATCTCCAGAATCCTTTTGCCCTCGTCTCCTTCCGGTTGATCATAAGGGAGATGATCATACCGAATATATAGTTGGAAAAGGTGGCGAAGAACGCCCACACAAGGGTCCATCCAAGCACGGACCAGAATGTGCTTCCAAGGATACTGCTGGAATCGAACAGCTCCTTGAAATTGTCAAGTCCCACCCAGTCGAACAGGACGAGATGGCTGTCGATCTTGCTGTAGTTTGTAAAAGCCATGCAGATCATAAAGATCAGCGGGAGGATGGTAAACGCTCCGATGAAAACCATGGGCGGAGTCATGAGAAGCCGGTGCAGGTTTTCATCCAGAAGTGTTCTTAAGTCTTCCACAAATGTATTGACATGCTTTCTTTCCTTAGAAAGGCATTCCGCCTTGTATGCGCTCCGGAGCGAGCACACCCAGGTGCAGGCAGTCAAAAACGTAATCAGCAGTGTCGCGACGCCGTATAGAAGAATCAGGATGGACTGATCTCCCGCCGTGTATTCATAAATCTGCAGCGACTCGTTCCATACCTCTTCCTGCTCCACGGTTCCCAGTGACGGGAGCATGACAAGACAGCTGACTCCCACAGCGATCATAAAGGCGATATACGCCACCTCCGCCGCCAGAAAGATCAGGCCCTTTATAATCTGGCCGTGCGCAATATTGCCGAATCCCATCAGCACCATGGAAAGTTTTGTCTCCATCCCGCCGTCTCTGACTGCATTTCTGCATGTATACGGCGTTGGAAATTCATTGACTTTCTTCTTTAAAATTCCCATTCCTTCTTCGCCTCCTTACGATATTCCGTCGCTGTTCATCGCTTCGTTCATCTGCTCGGTCTGCTGCTGCGCATTTTCATGGGTCACGCTTCCATTGCGGATTCCTTTTCCCATGTTCTCCACAGGAGTCCAGCAGTTGTTCATCTGGTTGACCAGGGGCTGGATAATCGAAGTGTAACTGAATGTATTATTCTGTGCCATAACCAGATCATCCTGCTGAATGTCCGCCTCTTCAAGAAGTTCTGTATTACACGGCACTACCTGGCGGAGCTCATAGTGCAGCCTCTGGGAGTCCGCATTTCCAAGCCAGATCGCAAGCTCAATGGCCTGAACCATATATTTGCTGTGGGTATTTACACCGATCGCTTTCGTTCCGGCGTAAGCGTACATCTGCTTTTCTTCCCCATTTAATGTATAGGTCGGAAGTGCCGCCGCGCCCATATTGTCGCCGAGAGCTTCTTTGACCGCATTGGCATCCCAGGAGCCCGAGAACATGGCATTGATGCTGCCGTCACGCATTCCCGCGATACCGGAACCCAGATCATCAATCTTAAAGTTCGGATTCTTGGCAAGGTCGATCAGATAGTCCGTAACTTCCACGGCGTTCTCCCCTCCGAAGTCAACGCCGGCCGCCTCGTCTTTCCCGTCCTCACCAAAAAGCGTACAGCCGTTTCCAATATAAAAGGCCGGAAGATACCAGGAATTGACAAACGGGAACGATACAACGCCCTTCTCAAGCATTGTATCCAGGTTCTTGATATCATCCTCGGAGAAAACGCTTTTATCGTAATACATAAACCACAGGTTTGTGGTAAACGGAATTCCATACAGGTTGTCGTCCATAATCAGAGTATCCAGAACTTCCGGAGTATTCGTCTTTTCGATCTGCTCTCTGTACTTGCCGCCAAAACGGACAATGGCGTCCGCGTTTCTCATAGGCTCCAGAGAGTTATTCGCATACATAAATACATCCGCGCTGGCGTCCGGATCTTGAGCCACCTGTTCGCCTGCGCTCGCCTCGTCCATAACTCCATAAACAAACGTGATGTCCCATTCCGGATGTGCGTCTGCAAATGCCTCACAGCGGGTCTGCAGCCACTCTCCACTGTCCTTTGACTGATCCTCCGAAGGCGACCAGACCATCAGACGGACGCTTTCTTTCCCGCCGTTATTTTCGCCGCATCCGGTCAGCCCGGTTACTGCAAGTCCGCAGGTCAGCGAAGCGGCAAGCAGCAGGGACACTGCTCTTTTTTTCATTTTCTTATCCTCCTTATGAGTTTCGTATTGTTTCGTAACTTGATATTAACTCTTTTCCATATAAAAATCAATTATTTCAAGCAATAATTATATTTTTGCCGTTTTGCATAAATTTAAATTGTGTATTTTGTGCACTTTTATATCTTACATGATAAAAAATATGCGACAAGCATTCGCTTTTCGAAACTTTTCTAAACTAATTAGCGTCTCCATTGATTTCTCCACTCTTTCTGATATAATAAATGATAGAGATTTTTGTAGCAAAACAGGTGAAAAAATGACGACAATTCAAGATATTGCTGATAAACTCGGCATCTCCAAGGGCACTGTATCCAAAGCATTGAACAATGCCCCCGATATCAGCGAAACATTACAAAAACAAGTGCTTGAGACAGCGGTCGAATTGGGCTACACAAAGCTCAGACGTTATAAAAACTCTAAAAAACGTCTGTGCATTCTGGTCCAGAAAGACAATATTGAGTATGAAGAACCACATCATTTTGCCTATGACATTGTGATGGGGTTCCGGCAGATGGCAGAACCGGCCGGATATGCCGTGGACGTGGTCCCTGTTGACGTGCACGCGCAGCGCAGGTCCTCTTATGATGTATTTATGCTGCAGAATGACTATGCCGGCTCCTTCCTGCTTGGTTTTTCCCTCGGAGAGCCCTGGATGCAGGACTTTCAGACAAGCCGCACACCGGCAGTACTCTATGACAACCAGGTCATCGGGAATCCTTCCACAGCTTACGTGGGAATCGATAATAATGAGGGAATGGATCTGGCCGTTGCGCATTTAAAGCAGCTGGGTCATCAGAAAATCGGATACCTGAGCAGCGCGCTCGGATCTCATATTATGCAGATCAGACACCGCGCCTTCTTCCAGGCCATGCATCACCACGGGCTGAAAGCAGATTCATCCAGCGCCGGATGTTCCTATTACCTCTCCGAATGTATGGAGAAACACCTTCCCCGCCTTCTTGATATGGGGATGACCGCCATCATTTGCTGTCAGGATACCTTTGCCAACGCCGCGCTTATGCAGTGCCGGCAGCTCGGATACCAGGTTCCCAGGGACGTCAGCATCATCGGTTTCGATGATATCCCGCTCTGTCCCTACACCTCTCCGCCCCTGACCACAGTGCGCCAGGACCGCACAGAGCTCGGAAAGAGCGGCTATTACGCCCTCAACAGCCTGCTGAATGGAGTGTCCATCGGTACAATGCTGCTCCACGCAGAGCTGATCGTCCGGAAATCTACGCGGGATATCCGCGATTAGCACGTAAGTGCGGTTTTACGAATGACGCGTACGGGACTGTTACAATTTAATTTTGTAAATCGGAATACGGGCTTGTAAAAAAATATGTCTCTCTATATAATAAAAGAAATTCGGACATCTGTATAAAGTAAGGAGGCCATTCAATGCCAGAATTATCACGATTTTATGGAATAATTGTCAAAATGCTGTTTAATGACAATGACAAACATCATAAACCTCATGTTCATGCATATTATGGAGAATATGAGGCCTCAGTTTCTTTAGATGGAGAAGTACTTGAAGGGAAATTACCTTTAAAGCAATATCGGATGCTATCTGGTTGGCTGGCAATCCATGAAAATGAATTATATGCAGCATGGAATAACGCAGTGCGTCAACTGCCTTTTGATAAAATAGAACCCTTAAAATAATTAAATTGATATTTCCAGTAAAAAAAGGAGGAGCCTTATGTTTTTTGCTAATGGTTTTGTATATGGCGGAGAGCCAGATGAGCCTCTTAAAGTAATCTCTGTTAAGCCTTTAGATGATATGATGATGATCATTACTTTTTCCTCTGGAGAAACCAGGTTATTCGATGCAAGTATCTTGAATGGCCCCGTTTTCCAGCCCCTGCAGGATAAAAATATATTCAGCCATCCTGTTATTGATTATGGCGTTGTCACATGGAACAATGGAGAAATCGACTGTGCTCCTGAATTTATGTACAATAACAGCTTTGAGTACACAATGGTATCTTAAAAATCATGCCGGGCCGGGAACTTCTAATTCCCGGCCCGGCATGATTTTACTGTATTTTCCAATGACTTTTATTCAACGTTTCTTGTTCTGTTATATTGCTTGTTAATACACTGTGGAACGCCCTCCTGATCTTTCTATCCTGCGCCTCCGTCATACAAAGCCCTGCAAAGACAAAGATAAGCTGAAACCAGATGACAGAAAGCCCCACCGTATGGATCCCAACGAAAGCGGCCGCCACACCTGCATGGAAACACAGGAGAGTCTCCCCGAAAAACCTTCCTTTTTTCAGGCTTTTCTCCCTCTCTTCCTCTGAATCCGAAAGAAAATATTCTGTAAAAGAAAGTACAGTCTGTTTTAAATTATTAGTAGAAAAAATAGTCGCGCAGGCATAGCCTTCCGCCCCTTTGAAGATACACCACTGAAACGATGCAGCGAAAAATACCGGATAAAGAGCCACAACCGGATCCATATCCTTCGGTAACGAGACAAGGATCAAAACAGCGGCAGCCTCAACCGGGAAAACAAGATATCTCAGATTCAGGGACGTCCTGCGGCTCAGGAATACAAACAGAACCATAGCCGACACATAGAGAAGAAGCGCCCCGATTCTCACCGCCGCATCCAAAGGCTCTCTCCCGAGAATATCACCAACCAGATCGATCAGATTGGCCGTCTGTGCCGACCCGAACACTGACATTCTCCCGAAAATCGCATATCCCCCAAAAAATCCGCCTATAAGCGCCATAACAAAATGAAGATGTACCTCTGATTTATTTTCCCATTTCATCTCTATCTATCCCTCCGGCCGGATACCATTATAGCACTCTCAGTTAATTTTTCAATAATTATCAGCTATAAAGTTCACTAACTTCCCTGTGAGAAACGTCCGAAAACAGAGACTATTCCAAAGACGTATTCTGCGGGGATGGAGGACGGCTCAGGGCTTCGCTCCAGGGGACAAGGGAAACTAAGAAGTTGCGGCTGCGGATTAGGTGCAAGGACAGGAGGAGAGCAACTCGCTTCGCTCAGACAATCTCCCCTCCTGTCCTAACATCCGCAGCCGCAGCTTCAAGTTTCCCTAACCCCCTTCCGAAGGCGCCCGTCGCCATCCTCCATCCCCGCAGAATTTTTCTCGAAATGGGGCTGTTTTCTGGGCTTTTCAAGACGGGAGTCAGTGAATATGTAGCTGCTGCAAGCAGCAGGCGCGGCCGGAAAGTTTTCGCAGTCGAAAGCCCACAAGCCGCGCCAGTTGCGCTTTACAGCTCTGTTTAGGGCAGTGACACTTCCGTCCGGGAATCTACGAATAGATTCCCATCCTCATAAATAATGTCTTCTTGTGAAAACGGCTGATAAGCCACTATTGTTTCATTTATCTGTCTTCTGTTATTCAGAATTAAAACCACAGCCGCAATGTTCACTAAGTTAGTAGGATTTACACATTAGTCAGATCTACAGAGAAAATATGCACAGTATACATTCCCTGATCTTCCGTATAAAATCCAAACAGATCTTCTGATGAAAACTCCGAAATATCATGCATTTGTTTGCCATTAAAGTAAAAATCAAACCCTGATTGCGTAATTTCACCAAACGGTATAATAATATTTCCACTATAATCAATGAGTCCCCACTGGGCATCTATATTCTCGAGGAACATAGCATTATCTTCTGACTCATAGTCTGCATACCGCCCTTCAATAAGTTCCTGATCATCCTCTGTGTAAAGCTGATAAAAATCCCCTGATTTTTTTACTAATATCTGATGTACCTTATTTGTTCCAGTTTCCAATTCTATAACGTTTTCTTCTCCTGTTGTCAAATTATACTCGTAATATTGACCACTATTACTCCTATTTTGAACAGTTACTGTATGCTCGTCTAAATCAACATCTATACTTCCAATATCTGAGGCATCTAATCCATATGTAATTATAATTTCTCCGGACGCATCAAAAATAACATAACTTACTTGCTGCCCTTTCTCATCTTTTATAGTTGCTTCTATAACATTTTTATCATAAATATCAGTAAATCTAAACGCTCCAATATCATCACTGCTTAATACAAAATTTTCTTCCAAATCATATAATTCACCGCTACTAATTTCCATTTCCGAGGTCATCCGTTCATTAACTTCCGAATTAGAAGCTTCATATAAATAGCAATTTCCTGCCACACATTTATATATTCCATTTAACTCCCGGGTCATTTCTCCATCGGTTCCCAATAAATACTGTTTTCCATCTTTTTTGGCAAGCCAGCCGATATTTCCCGCTGATACAATTTCATCATATTCTCCCAATGGAATATACTCTGTTCCATCCGAATTCAAAATACCAAAGTCATCTCCCAGTCGAGCCGCAATGTAGTCCTGATCGTTCATAGATACAAAACTGAGCAGATCGTATTCCGGTTCAAGTATAGTAGTTCCGGCATCGTCAAGAATACCATACAATTCTATATCTTCACTGCGCTGTACAATCAATGCGTCTTTTTTGTGTGCGATCGGGATATAAGAGGTGCTGATAGTTATATTCTTTCCTGTATTATCCTCCTGCATCTCCTTCTTCTCTGCTTGTGTTGTGTCCTCTGGTTCGGCCTCTGATACCGTTACCGTCTCTTCCTCTAAGCCCTGATCAGTATGACTCTCCTTCTGTCCACAGCCTGTACAAAGGCAAATGGTAAAAACAAAGCATCCTAATAAAATACGCTTTCTCATAATTCTTTTTCCACCTTTCTTTTTGACCAGTATAGCGGTCAATATTTTTTATCAATATAGCATAGAATATCTCCAGTTGCAACCGATAATGGTCAATTTTAGACCGCAATACTGGTCAATTAAGAGTGAGGTGTTTACATGGAACAAAAATTAAGAAGAGACAAATTTATGGGTGAAAATCTAAAACGACTCCGTGTGAAATATGGTATTTCACAGGAAAAGTTATGCGCTAAACTCCAACGTCGTTCCTGTGATATAGGACGCACAACATATGCAAAATATGAATCCGGTGAATTAAATATACGAATCAGTGTATTAATTGAATTAAAGAAAATATATGGATGTACTTACGATGACTTTTTCGAAGGTTTAGACGCCAACGATAATTAAAAACCAACAACTCTTATCGATGGTTGATGGAGAGGTGCTTCGTGTTCTTTAGACAGGTACTTTCACTATTCAGACGCATCATTACCTAAACAGGCTATAAAGAGCGAATTGGCGCGGCTTGCAGGCTTTCCTCTGCGAAAGTCTTCCGGCCGCGCCTGCTTCTTCTGACAGCTATATATTCACCGACTTCCGGCTTGAAAAGCCCAGAAAACAGCCCCATTTCGAGAAAGATTCTGCGGGGATGGAGGATGGCGACGGGCGCCTTCGAAAGGGGATTAGGGAAAGTTAAAGCTGCGGTGACAGACGTTAGGGCTGACGGTGGAATTGTCTGAGCGGATGCGAGTTGTCCACCGTCAGTCCTTGCATTTAGTCTGTCGCCGCAGCTTTTAGTTTCCCTTATCCCCTGGAGCGAAGCCCTGAGCCGTCCTCCATCCCCGCAGAATACGTCTTTGAAATAGTCTCTGTTTTCGGACGTTTTGTAGCAGGGCGTTAGTGAACTATATAGCTGTACCCTCCAGCACTTCCGCCGCCTTCACGAGTTCCTCCCTGATCCGGATATGCTGTGGACAGACTTTTTCGCATTTTCCGCACTTGATGCATGCGGAAGCTTTCCCACGTCCCTGTCCTTCGGTGTTCCACTGGTATTTCCGTTTTGCTCCGGGCAGATCCTGGTACATGCTGTACATATTATACGCCTGGAATGTGCCGTAGATCCCGATGTGCTCCGGGCATCCTTTCATGCAGTAGGCGCAGGAAGTACAGGGAATCTGGGGAAATGTGGCGAATGTCTCACGGGCTTTTCTGATTACCTCCTGTTCTCTCTCTGAGAGAGGATGGAATTCCTTCATATAGGAAAGATTATCCTCCATCTGCTCCAGGTTGGACATGCCGGAGAGCACAGTGATCACGCCCTCCAGCGATGCCGCGAACCGGATCGCCCAGGAGGACGGGGATGCGTCCGGATTTTCCCCTTTCAGGATATCTGTCACCTCTTTGGGCGGAGCCGCGAGAGTTCCGCCCTTTACAGGCTCCATAATGATCACCGGTTTTCCGTGCTTTCTGGCTGTCTCATAGCACTTTTTTGACTGGATCTGGGGATCCTCCCAGTCCGCGTAATTGATCTGAAGCTGTACGAACTCCATCTCCGGGTGAGCGGTCAGAATCTCATCAAGCACCTCTGCATTGTCATGCATGGAAAAGCCAAGATGGCGGATCAGCCCCTCTTTCTTCCGCTCCTGCAGGAAGTCCCAGATTCCATAATCATCAAAGAAGTGGGTTCTCTCTTCTCCCAGATTGTGGAGCAAATAAAAATCAAAGTATCCCGCGCCGGTTCTCTCCAGAGAGGTATAAAACATCTGCTCCGCCTCTTCCCGGCTCTTTGCGCCCGCCCAGGCAGGGAGTTTAGTCGCCAGAAAATATCTGTCTCTCGGATAACGGTCTACAAGCGCCTTCTTCGCCACTGCCTCAGACTCACCGTCGTTATAACCGTAGGCCGTGTCAAAGTAGCAGAATCCTTCTTCCAGGAAACGGTCCACCATCTTCTTTGTCTGCTCCACGTCGATGTGATCTCCATCCATAGGAAGTCTCATCAGCCCGAATCCTAATTTTGGCATATCCTTGCCGAGATATTCTTCCATTTGCATCTGCTCCTTTCTTAGTATCTCATTTTTTTGCCTCATGCACATATTTTAAAAGCTGTCTTTCCAGCTCTTCCATCGTCTCCCTTGTCTCTGGATTCGTGTAGGGTATCCGCCGGATGATCCGTCTCACATAATCCTTTTCCTCTACGATATCCAGACTCTCGCGGAAATTCAAATCATAGAAATACGCCAGATAAGATACCCAGTAATCCATAGGGGTCACCCGGTCTGAGGAGAGAATACTCCTTCCTGCAAGTGCCTCCCGTCTGACTTTTTCTGTGATCGCAGTGGCGCCGATTTTCCCGGAAGACACATCCATAAATGTTTCCAGATCATCATCAAGCTTCACCCTGCAGTTATCCAGCTTATCCGCGTCACGGATCAGCCTGGCATGAAGAAGAGTCCGCTCATCCTCTGCCCCTTCCAGGACAAAATCACTGTGTTTTGCGATGGAGAAACGGATGATCTCATCCCAGTCATCCTCCGGGACAAACCTGCGGATCATTCCATTTTCTCCAAAAAGCACCTGTACGCCAAAGGCTGCATGATCCATAGTATCCGGGAGGAAACTGTCAAACCGTCTGAGCTGCTCAAATCTTCCGATATCGTGAAGCAGAGCGATCATTTTCGCCAGCTCCGTATCCTCAGCGGACAGCCCCATCCTGCGGGCCAGAGCCGCACTCTGCCCTACAACGCCGTACGTGTGTACAATCTTGAGCCTTACTTTATCATTTGTCCGGTCGTATCCGTCCAGATATTGTTCAAAAACCTTTCTCGCGCTGTTGTAATCCATGACAGCTCCTTTCATTTCTCCAGAGGATAATCATTTCATTTGCCCGGCAGATCGTCATTTCATTTGCCTAATAGATGATCAATCAGCCGGTATCCCTCTTCCAGAAGCCGTCCGCTTTCTCGTCCTGTCTTCTCACTGTACTGCGCATATCCCTGCTTTGGATCTGTGCTGTCATACAGCATGTACGGAACCGGGTCTGACGTATGAGTGCGTACCCTCACCGGAGTAGGGTGATCCGGAAGAACCAGCATCCGATAATCCCTCCCCGCTTCTTTGAGCGCTTCTGAAACCGGCCCTATGATCTCCCGGTCAATGGATTCAATGGCCTGAATTTTGTTCTCTGCGCTGCCCTGGTGCCCCATCTCATCGGGCGCTTCAATATGTACGTAGACAAAATCATATCCGTCTTCTGTCAGCGCTTTGACCGCAGCCTCTCCCTTGCCTTTATAATTTGTATGCAGGCCGCCGTTTGCCCCTTCTACGATAATATTGTGCATTCCGGCGCCCACCGCGATCCCTTTGAGCAGATCCACCGCGGAGATCATAGCTCCTTTCACCCCGTTCTTTTCTTCGAAGGATGTCAGGGCCGGGCGGGTTCCCGCTCCCCAGAACCAGGCTGAATTCGCCGGGTTCTTTCCTTCAGCTCTGCGGCGTATATTAACAGGATGGTCCTTTAAGATTTCATAACTCCTGACCATCATTTCTTTAAGCACCGGATCTTTCGGAAGATACTCTCCAATCCTCTTTGTGAGAATATCATGAGGCGCTGTCAAATCTACGACTTTCCCGTTTCTCTGGATCAGAAGATGTCTGTAGCTCGTCCCCACATAGAAGGTATAACCTTCCCGTCCAAGCCCCTCTTTGAGCGCCTGAACCAGTTCTGCCGCTTCCTCTGTGGAGATTTCCCCGGAGCTGTGGTCCAGGATCACTCTGTCTTCATATGCTTCCTGCTCTTCCGAGAGCGTGACAAGATTGCAGCGGAATGACACATCGTCCGGTCCCATCTCGGCGCCGATACTCAGCGCCTCCAGGGGAGACCTGCCGGAATAGTACTTTTCCGGATCATACCCGATCACGGACAGATTCGCCGTGTCGCTTCCCGGCGCCATTCCTTCGGGCACAGTGCGCACCATCCCGATCTCTGATCCTGCCGCCAAACGGTCCATACTGGCTGTCCGGGCAGCCTCAAGGGGAGTCTTTCCGCCCAGTTCTTCCAGCGGCTCATCCGCCATTCCGTCGCATAAGATTACCAAATATTTCATATTTCCATCCCTTCCTGCAGATCATTCCTCAATACGGATCATGTGAAGAATCCCTTCTGCCTGCTCTGCCTTCTGCGCGTATTCTCTCTCTGTCATTACATCTGTCACAAAGCCGAACTCTCCGTCAATGCCGTCCGCCTCTACATACTGCACATTTCCGAATAAATCTTCCACTTCGCTTCTGCGCTGCTCGATATCTCCTGACATGCGGACAAAGAATTTCCGGCTTGTATCTTCAATAGGAAGAAGTTCCAGTTTTTCATTTTTCCACATTGTCATAATGTTTCTGTGAAGGTGCTTCGCGGCGTCCACCACATCAGCCACCACCGCGCTGGCCGTCGGAAGTTTCCCCGCGCCGCTGCCGTAGAACATCGCGTCTCCCAGCATATTTCCGTTTACAAACACAGCATTAAACACATCGTTCACATTATAAAGAGGGTGGGCGCTCCCCAGAAGAGCCGGCGCGACAATGGCATGGAGACAGTCTCCGCGACGCTTGCTGGAGGCCAGGAGCTTGATCGTCATGCCCATCTTCTTCGCGTACTTCATATCCTTTTTCGATATCTTCGTGATTCCCTCTGTATAAATATCTTCGAAATCCACCTGCTGGCCCGAGATCAGGGAGGAAAGAATCGCGATCTTCCGGCACGCGTCATAGCCTTCCACATCCGCTTCCGGATTGCGCTCCGCATAGCCGTTGTCCTGGGCCTGCTTTAACACTTCGTCATAATCCGCGCCCTCATAGAACATCTTGCTGAGCATATAGTTTGTGGTGCCGTTTAAGATACCCGTGATCTCCTCAATTCGGTCCGCAGTCAGACAGGAGTTCAACGCCCTTATAATCGGAATTCCTCCGCCTACGCTGGCCTCAAAAAGGAAATTCAGTTCTCTGTCCCTGGCGATGGAAAGCAGCTCCGCCCCGTGCTTCGCCACAAGAGCCTTATTGGAGGTGACAACGCTCTTGCCTGCCTCCAGGCAACGCTTTACAAAAGTATAAGCAGGTTCAATGCCCCCCATTACCTCCACAACGATCCGGATTTCAGGATCCTCTACAATTACGTCAATATCATGTACGATCTTCTCCTGGATCGGATCCCCCGGGAAATCTCTGATATCCAGCACATATTTTATATTAATTTCATCCGCCGCCCGCTGATTAATGATATCTCCGTTTGTGCGGATCACCTCCGCCACTCCGGATCCTACCGTACCGTATCCCATTACTGCTATGTTTACCATCACTTTCTCCCTTTCTGTACTCTTAGTTTTTTTTCACTCCGGATACACCGAAACAGGCTCCCGGCTTACTGCTCGGGCGCCTGTTGTGTATTTGCGCTCAGATACGCATTAATAAACGGATCAATATTCCCGTCCATGACCGCGTTCACATTGCTGACCTCTGCGTTTGTCCTGTGGTCCTTCACAAGTGTATACGGCTGCATGACATAAGACCTGATCTGATTGCCGAAATTAATATCCCGGACCTCGCCGCGGATATCCGACATCTTTTCAGCCTGCTCCTGCTGCTTCATCAGATACAGCTTGGATTTCAACATCTGCATGGCCTTGTCCTTGTTCATATGCTGCGACCGTTCATTCTGACACTGCACCACAATTCCCGTGGGAAGGTGGGTGATCCGGACCGCGGAGGACGTCTTATTAATATGCTGCCCGCCCGCACCGCTTGAGCGGTACGTATCAATCTTCAGATCATCGTCATTGATCTCAATGTCGATATCTTCCTCGATATCTGGGATCACATCACAGGATGCGAAGGACGTCTGCCTCTTTCCCGCCGCGTTAAAGGGCGAGATTCTGACCAGACGGTGTACGCCTTTTTCTGACCTGAGATACCCGTAGGCGTTCTCCCCCTTCACTTCGAATGTCACACCCTTGATACCGGCGACATCGCCCTCCAGGTAATCCAGTTCCTCCACTTCGTAACCTTTCTTCTCCGCCCAGCGCGTGTACATGCGGTACAGCATGCCCGCCCAGTCGCAGGACTCAGTCCCGCCCGCGCCGGCATGGAGCGTTACGATCGCGTTATCCCTGTCATAAGGACCTGTCAGAAGGGTGCTGATCCTCAGTTCCTCGAACTTTTCTTCAAACTGCGCCAGCTCCTGCTCGATCTCGGCAGTTGTCTCTTCATCTGCTTCCTCCTCACTCATCTCAATGAGGAGAAGCATATCGTCATAATCTGAATACAGCTTTTCAATTTCTTTCACAGAATCCTGAAGGCCCTTTAACTCCTTCATGACCTGCTGGGATTCTTCCGGATTATCCCAGAATCCCGGTTCCTCCAGACGTTTCTGGAGTTCTTCCACTCTCAGCTTCTTTGAAGCCAAGTCAAAGTGAATCCCTCAAATCTTTCAGCGGTTCTTCGTATGCCGTCAGTTTTGACTTTAAATCATCCAGTAAAACCACCTTAATCACCTCTTTCATAAATAATATAATAATTCAGGAAACCCCTTTTTCCTATGCCCTCTTCCGGCCGCAGCACTGCTTGTATTTCTTTCCGCTGCCGCACGGACACGGATCGTTCGGATAGATCTTCTTCTCCTCGCGTTTCTTCGGCGCGCGCACAGAGCTTTCATCCTTGTTGGTTCCTGTCACTTTCGCGACTTCTTCACGCTCCACCTTCTGCTCCACGCGGATATTAAACAGAGTCCGAATCGTTGTCTCAGCGATCATGTTCGTCATCTCACCGAACATATTATATCCTGTCATCTTGTATTCCACAAGCGGATCCCTCTGGCCGTAAGCCTGCAGCCCAATACCCTGCCTTAACTGATCCATGTCGTCAATGTGATCCATCCATCTGGCGTCGATTACTTTCAGGAGGACGACCCGCTCAATCTCACGGATCTGCTCAGCCTCCGGGAACTCTGCCTCTTTTGCCTCATACGCCTTGACCGCACGCTCCTTCAAAAGGTGTTTCAGCTCCTTCTGGCGCATATCCTGATATTCTTCCGGCGCCGGAAGCTTTATCTGCGGAATCACATTGTGAAGGTTTACGCCAAGGCCTGTCATATCCCATTCCTCCGGATCTGCCTCCGGGGAAGCAAAGCGGTCTGTCGTATTCTCCACATACTCTGTAATCATGTTGTAGATTGTATCCCGCATGCTCTCGCCGTCCAGAACACGCCGACGCTCCGCGTAGATAATCTCTCTCTGCTCATTCATTACCTGGTCATATTCAAGCAGGTTCTTACGGATGCCAAAGTTATTGATCTCCAGTTTCTTCTGTGCGTTCTCAATAGCATTGGAAAGCATCTTATGTTCGATCTGCTCTCCTTCCTGGACGCCGAGAGCGTTGAATACGCCCATCAGCTTTTCAGAGCCGAACAGTCTCAGCAGATCATCTTCCAGGGAAATATAGAAACGGGATTCACCCGGATCTCCCTGACGTCCGCTTCGTCCGCGGAGCTGGTTATCGATACGCCGTGACTCATGCCGCTCTGTACCGATAATTTTCAGGCCGCCTGCTGCTCTCGCGTCATCATCCAGCTTAATATCCGTACCACGCCCGGCCATGTTGGTCGCGATTGTCACCGCTCCGTGAAGTCCGGCGTCCGCGACAATCGCCGCCTCCTGCTCGTGATATTTTGCGTTCAGGACATTGTGCTTGATTCCCTCTTTTTTCAGCATCCTGCTCAAAAGCTCGGAGACTTCGATAGTAATAGTGCCAACAAGAACCGGCTGTCCTTTCGCATGGGCCTTTTTCACTTCTTCGACCACTGCTTTGTATTTTTCTTTCTTTGTCTTATATACCGCGTCTTCCAGATCCACTCTCTGAACCGGCTTATTGGTCGGAATCTCAATAACATCCATTCCGTATATATCACGGAACTCTTTTTCCTCTGTCAGCGCAGTACCTGTCATACCGCTCTTCTTTTCAAATTTATTAAACAGATTCTGGAATGTAATCGTCGCAAGAGTCTTGCTCTCCCGGCGGATATTCACATGTTCTTTCGCCTCGATCGCCTGGTGAAGTCCATCTGAATAACGGCGTCCCGGCATAATACGTCCGGTGAACTCATCCACGATCACGACCTCGCCCTCCGGCGTCACCACATAGTCCTGATCCTTGAACATCAGATTGTGGGCTCTCAGCGCGAGAATAATGTTGTGCTGAATTTCCAGGTTCTCAGGATCAGCCAGGTTCTCGATATGGAAGAAC
Source organism: uncultured Mediterraneibacter sp. (assembly GCA_944384505.1). Classification (GTDB taxonomy): domain Bacteria; phylum Bacillota; class Clostridia; order Lachnospirales; family Lachnospiraceae; genus Mediterraneibacter. The sequence continues at coordinate 6,520 of CALWTQ010000043.1, read as the reverse complement.
TGCTCTACCTTTCTCACACCGTCTTCGGTCAGGTTGATCGCCTTTTCCTTCTCGTTTACAATGAAGTCGCCTGTCTCCTCGATCTCCTCTCCCATGATGGCGTTCATCTTGGAAAACTCTCCGCTGGCCTCGCCCCGCTCAAGCTGTCTGGCAAGAATATCGCAGGCCTCGTAGAGCTTTGTAGACTTACCGCTCTGTCCGGAAATGATCAGAGGCGTTCTCGCTTCATCGATCAGCACAGAGTCCACCTCATCGATAATCGCATAGTGAAGCCCTCTCTGCACAAGCTGCTCTTTATAGATAACCATATTATCTCTCAGATAATCAAATCCGAGCTCATTGTTTGTCACATAAGTGATATCGCAGTCATAGGCTGCCCGGCGTTCCTTATTGTCCATGCCGTTTAGCACAACCCCCACGGTCAGGCCGAGGAATTCATGAACCTTTCCCATCCACTCAGCGTCACGCTTTGCCAGATAGTCATTGACCGTGACAATATTGACGCCCTTTCCTTCCAGCGCATTTAAGTAAGCCGGAAGCGTGGATACAAGTGTTTTTCCTTCTCCGGTCTTCATCTCGGCAATACGCCCCTGGTGCAGGATAATACCGCCGATCAGCTGTACGCGGTAATGGCTCATGCCAAGTGTTCTCTGCGCAGCTTCTCTCACAACCGCATATGCCTCCGGCAGAATGTCATCCAGAGTTTCTCCGTCTCCGAGACGCTTTTTGAATTCCCGCGTCTTTGCCCGCAGCTCTTCATCAGAGAGCGCTTTCATCTCCGGCTCCATCGCCTCAATGCGGTCGACAATCGGATAGATGCGTTTCAGCTCGTTCTCACTGTGGGTGCCGAAAATCTTCTCTATAATACCCATATTACGCAATTAACTCCTTAAATAAAATACAATTTCAACTCCGCTGTATTCCCAGGCCGGAGTCGCTCCGCTTTCCATTTTAACACTAAGTGGTGGCTAATTCAACCCGTTCATAACTTGTTAACAAATCGCACGGGTTCGTACAGACTAAAGGTCACATTCCTCCTTTGATTCGCTCATACGGGACATTTCCCCCGAAAAGATCCAGGGCGCTTCCTATGGTAAAGTCCACATTTCCTCCGCTCACCTCTCTGAATCTTTCCAGATCTTCCAGCGATCCGATTCCCCCTGCGTATGTCACGGGAATCCCATTCCATGCCCCAAGCATATGTACCAGCTCTTCTTCCATCCCGGAGCGTTTTCCTTCCACGTCCACTCCATGAATTAAAAACTCGTCACAGCATTCCGCCAGGGCATCCAGTGTCTCCCGGTTCAGACGCATATTAGTAAAGTTCTGCCACCGGTCAGTCACCACATAATAGTCTCCGTCCCTCTTCCTGCAGCTTAGATCCAGAACGATCCGTTCTTTTCCCACTGCTGCCAGCAGTTTATCCAGATTCTCCTTCTGAAAAGTACCGCTTTGAAACACATAAGAAGTCACTATCACATGAGAGGCCCCGGACTTAAGATACTCACCCGCGTTGTCTGCCGTGATTCCCCCTCCGATCTGCATGCCCCCGGGCCAGGCCGAGAGCGCCAGGAGCGCCTGATGCCGGGTCGCTTCATAATAAGCGGATCCCGCCGGATTCAGAAGAATGATATGGCCTCCCGTCAAACCATCCTTCTTATAGAGATCCGCATAAAAAGAAGCGTCCAGATCCGATGAAAAATTCGTCCGGGCGCTGTCTCCTTCGTCTTTCAGGCTTCCCCCTACAATCTGTTTTACCTTTCCGTTATGTATATCAATACACGGTCTGAATCTCATAGACCTGCTCCTCCCATCTGCCGCGCTCCTGCGCATTCTTTTGCGCAGGGCGTTACCTGGCCCTGCGCATCCATTTTCCATTTGTATCACTCTGTCCGGCCGGATGTGCTTTGTTCTTACCGGTTATCGGATGTATCATTTTTCCCGCTGTTATCGTCAGTCATCTCATCCGCCGCCTTATCAACACTGTCTGTCACGTCATCTGTCACTTTGTCCACGCCATCTGTCACATCGTCCACAGCATCATCAAGGACACCGTCTCCGCCTGTGGCGTCGTTCATATTCCGGTCCGCATTGTCCGTTGCTGCCTGATCCCCTGACGACTGGTCTGTCGCTGACTGGTCTGCTCCATTATTCGCATTGTCCTTGCTGCTGCACGCGGTTGTCCCCCAGAGTACGAAAGCACAGGTCACAAGCAGCAGTAACTTCTTCATTTTCTTCATAATAAAAGCTCTCCCTTTCCATAAATATTGTTGTATCTATACTATCTGCACAATCCCCAATATTTATACATGGGAGTTCTTTTTTATTTTGCATTTTTTCTCATTTTTTCCATCGCGCGGGCTTCAATCTGTCGCACACGCTCACGGGTAACGCCCAGCATCCCCCCTATCTCCTCCAGAGTATGGGTCCGCTTGTCCCCAAGGCCGTATCTTAAGCTTATCACCTCGCGTTCCCGGTCAGTCAATGTGCCGAGAAGTTCCTGCACCTCCTCTTTGCGCACCAGAACTTCCATGGCCTCCTCCGGGGTCGCTTCTGTTTTATCCTCTACCATATCGCCTAAGCTGTCCTCTCCGTCTTCTCCCACAGGAGTTTCCAGGGACACCGGATTCTGCAGATAAGAAAGGATATTCTTCACATCCTCCTCTGTCTTATCACCCATTTTCTCAGCGATCTCTTTAGGAGTAGCCTCCCTCCCCAATTCCTGCTGCAGTTCCCGGGCTGTCTTCTGCACCCGCTTCATATTCGCAGCCACATGGACCGGGACGCGGATCTCACGGGACTGCTGGTCAATGGACCGCTGCATGGCCTCCTTGATCCACCATGACGCATAAGTGGAAAATTTGTTCTCCTTTGTATAATCATATTTTTCCACTGCGCGCATAAGCCCCATATTTCCCTCCTGGATCAGATCCATGAGGGGAACGCCTCTCCCCGCGTAATGTTTCGCAAGAGATACAACGAGTCTTAAATTTCCCTCTTCCAGTTTGTGCCGTGCAGTCTCGTCTCCTTCTGCAGTTCTTCTGCCGAGTTCTTTCTCTTCCTCCTCTGAGAGAAGGGGAAGCTGCCCGATTTCTTTTAAATAGATGGCAAGCGCTTCCGAAACCGGCGCCTCTGCCGCATTCTGCTGTTTTTCCATGTATGCCTCCTGTTCCTATATGCTGTCTGCAGCTTTTCCACGTTTTTACAACTTATGTATACCTGTATACCACGCGGCCTCTCTGTGATTTCACGCTTCCGTACGCTGCCTACAGCTTTTCTATGATTTCGCCGCTTCTGTAGGCTGCCAGCAGCTCCTCCAGATCCCTGATCTGCTCTTTGAGCTCCCGGCCCACGTCTGTATCTCCCACAAGGCAGCGCTCCCTCACCCGCGTGACAATCATTGTCTCCGAATGGATGTCTATCTCCTTCTTGATCGCCGCCTCAGTGGACTCAAAGGGCTCCAGCGCCACAAGCCGGATCCCGTAGGAGTTATAAATCAATGTATATCCCGCGATTCCGGTCTGTTTCTGATACGCCCTTGAGAAACCGCCGTCGATCACGAGCACTTTTCCCCCGCATTTAATCGGGCTTTCTCCGTCCTTCCTCTTCACCGGAACATGGCCATTCACAATATGAGCCACCGATGGATCCAGGCCGAACTCCCTCATGATCCCGTCCATTGCCTGTTCATTCTCAATCAGGTCATAATATGCATTTTTCTTTTCAATGTGAGTCTCCTTTTCCGCAAGGAAATAGCGTTCAAAAGTAGCCATCTTATTCTTTCCGAACAGCGGAGAATCCGGATGCAGCCAGATATACCAGAGAATATCCTTTCCATCCTGCCTTTCCTTCGAATCCAGGGCAAAAAATCCTTTCCTCACATAACTGTCCAGCGTGTCATAAAGCTCTTTTCCCTTGTACTTCTTTCCATATACCTCGACTTCTTTCAGGCTGCCGTCCTCATTCAGCGGCACACAGCCATGATACAAAAGGTTATCATTATAAACTTTATACAGGCCGCCTTTTGCCAAGAGGAACCGCATGTGCTGCTGCAGCTTTTCGCAGTTTGCAAAAGCCTTTTCCAAGCGGTTCATAATCTCGGCCTCCTCCTCCGTCAGCGCATAGGGATCCTTCGGATCAATGGTAGGGAAATTCATATCAAGCATCTGGTATTCTTTTCCGTTCAGCACGATCGTGCCTTTCTCATAGTCAATCCTGTGAAGAAGCGCACGGTCTTCCAGGTGGAACGTCTGCTGTCTCTGTATAATCTGCCCTTCCATTTTAAACTGAATAATTGAAATAGCCTTATGGATCCGCAGATTCATCTGCATCTCTTCCGAGTCCGTCCTGCCGGATACTTTCAGCTTAAAGCAGGTGCACGGATCATCCTGATAAGTGCGCAGGGCAAAAGCGGCGAGAGGAAGCAGGTTAATCCCATAGCCGTCTTCCAGAATATCCAGGTTGCCGTATCTTGCACAGATACGGACCACATTGGCAATGCATGCCCTCTGTCCGGCCGCGGCCCCCATCCAGAGCACATCATGGTTGCCCCACTGGATGTCAACCGAGTGGTAGCTCATCAGCTTATCCATGATAATATGCGGGCCGGGCCCCCTGTCGTAAATATCCCCCACAATGTGCAGATGGTCCACAACCAGCCTCTGGATCAGTTCCGAGATCGCGCAGATAAACTCTTCCGCCCGTCCGATCCTTATAATCGTGGAAATAATCTCATTATAGTAAGACTCCTTATCGCTTACCTCTGCCTTCTCTGTGATCAGCTCCTCAATCACATAGGCAAAGTCTTTCGGAAGCGCCTTCCTTACTTTTGACCGGGTATACTTGCTGGCCGCCCGCTTGCTCACCTCAATGAGCAGATACAAATGAACTTTGTACCAGTCCTCCATATTCGGCTCTGTCTCCCGGATCAGATCCATCTTCTGTTTCGGATAATAGATCAGTGTGGCAAGAGAACGTTTGTCTCGGTCGCTCATCCTGTTCCCAAATACATCTTCTATCTTCCTCCTGACAGACCCGGAACCGTTTTTCAGCACATGAGCAAAAGCCTCGTATTCACCGTGCACATCCGTAAGGAAATTTTCTGTTCCTTTCGGAAGATTCAAGATCGACTGCAGGTTGATAATCTCCGTAGAAGCGGCCGCAATCGTCGGATAAAGATCCGACAGCCTCTCCAGATATCTGGTTTCTAACTCTTTCATAAACTAATTTACCTCCCGGATTCTATGTACACGGAGCAGTTTCCGTCCTTCCGGCCGAGCCGCAGATCCCGCTCCGCGCACATCTTCCCCTTACAGTCCGATCACGTCCCCCATATCGTACATGCCGGAAGTTTTTCCCGCCAGGAACTTCCCTGCTTCAACAGCGCCCTTTGCAAATACACTTCTGGAATATGACGTGTGTTTAAACTCGATCACCTCATCCGTCCCGGCAAAGATCACCTCGTGTTCTCCTACAATTGTCCCGCCGCGTACTGCTGAGATCCCGATCTCTTTTTTCTCCCTCTTCTGGCGCACCTGGCTTCTGTCATACACATAATGGTATTCATTGTTCAGCGCTTCATTCACAGAATCCGCCAACGCCAGCGCCGTTCCGCTGGGTGCGTCCAGTTTCTGATTATGATGACGCTCCACCAGCTCAATATCATAGCCGGCAGGAGCCAGTACCTTTGCCGCATCCTGAAGAAGCTTTAAGAGCAGATTAATGCCAAGGGACATGTTGGCGGATTTCAGTACCGCCGTCCTCTCAGCTGTGCGCTCCACTTTCTGAAGCTGCGCCTCGGAAAGCCCCGTCGTGCACAGCACCACCGGAACCTGTTTTTCAGCACACCAGTCCAGAAGTTCATCCATAGCGCCTGCGTTGGAGAAATCAACCACTACATCCACGTCCACATCACATTTGCCAACAGAATCGAATACCGGGAAATCATTGGGAACCTCTGTATACGGATCCACTCCCGCCGCAATCACAGCATCCTCATCGCCTTTTACGATCTCATTGATCATTCTTCCCATCTTTCCGTTACATCCGTGCAGCAATATTTTTACCATCTTTCTTATCCTCCTGAAGTCTGTTTTCCCAAAGCCGCCACTCCCGCATGGAAGGACTTTCCCCACTGTGCCGGGAAGATCCGGCGGACTTTCTCAATAAAAAAAGGATATCACATTTGAGAAGTTATCTCAACATATGATATCCTTTTAACGATAAAAACTCCAGCTATAAAGTTCACTAACGTCCTTTTGCAAAACGTCCGAAAACAGAGGTTATTTCTGAGACGTATTCTGCGGGGATGGAGGACGGCTTCGGGCTTCGCTCCAGGGGGTAAGGGAAACTAAAAGCTGCGGCGACAGACTAAATGCAAGGACTGACGGTGGACAACTCGCATCCGCTCAGACAATTCCACCGTCAGCCCTAACGTCCGTCACCGCAGCTTTAACTTTCCCTAATCCCCTACTACAATATATTTATGGTTAATACCCCTTACAGCCAGTAAGGAATTACC
>CALWTQ010000042.1 GCA_944384505.1 uncultured Mediterraneibacter sp. | reverse complement strand
TTTTTCAACCTGTATAAAATTTTCAAAATTAATTAATTTCTGCTTGACTTTTTATTTGCAGACTCCGAAGTCATCCAGAGCCATCCTTCATCCCCGCAGAATTTTTCTCGAAATGGGGCTGTTTTCTGGGCTTTTCAATCCGGAAGTTAGTGACTATATAGCTGTTGTAAACAGTCGGCGCGGCCGGAAAGCTTTCGTAGAGGAAAGCCCTCAAGCCGCGCCAGTTGTACGTTTCAGCCTGTTTAGGGCAATGACATTTCCGACAGGAGATGCGCAGGAAGCGGAGGGGATGGTTGAAGCGTAAGTTCTTGGAGAGGGGCGTGTGGGGACTGTGACTTTGTAGGAATCTGATGGAAGATCTTAGAAGTCGGAGAGTTGTTGTTAAGCGGCGCGCAGGGATTGTCTGAGCGAAGCGAGTTGCCCGGAGCGCCGCTTTGCACTTAAACAGCTCTTCGACTTCTTAGATCCTTCCCGGATTCCGGAACGGAGCAGTACACACACGTCCCCTCTCAAAGAACACGTTTCAAACATCCGCTCCGCTTCCGGACGTGAGTCACAGGAAATGTTAGTGCACTAAATAGCTGTACTACTTCACTTAAAATTTTTTTTAAAAAAAGTGTTGACATTTGCCGGAACCTGATAGTATAATAGCAAAGCGGGTTGCGGAGAGGACTTCGAAAGCCGCAAAAATATGGGGTCTTAGCTCAGCTGGGAGAGCATCTGCCTTACAAGCAGAGGGTCATAGGTTCGAGCCCTATAGGCCCCATATCTTACAAACTAATATGGCGGAATAGCTCAGTTGGCTAGAGCACACGGTTCATACCCGTGGTGTCGCTGGTTCAAATCCAGTTTCCGCTACTCTGAAAAGTTCCGTTTTGCGGAACTTTTTTCATACTATCTTTTATATATTATTAGTGTCGATATACAAAATTCCCTGTACATCGACACTATTCCAATCAGTTATCCTATTCTGCCCTCGCTCCGCTAAACTCGCACTCGTCCAGCCGTTCTTCCGGCAGGTGGCACATCCGCCGCTCCTGATCTGCCAGTCTGCTGACAAACGGAGTTGCCGGATGATGCAGAATCTCACCGGGCGCCGCATACTGCTGGATCTCCCCATGATCCATGACCAGGACTTTTGTACCGAGTTTCAGAGCTTCTGAGATATCATGTGTCACGAACATGACTGTGATTCCTGTTTTTTCATAGATCTGACGCAGTTCCGTCTGGAGCTGTGCGCGGGTGATCTCATCCACCGCGCCGAACGGTTCGTCCATCAAAAGGATTTCCGGGGTGGCGGCCAGAGCCCGGGCGATTCCGACTCTCTGCTGCTGTCCGCCTGAGAGTTCCGCCGGATAGCGCTCTCTCATCTCCTCGTCAAGCCCCACAATCTTCATCCATTTGCTGACCGCATCTCGGGTTTTCTTTTTATCTCTCTTATTGAGCAGGTTCGGAACATAGGCTATATTCTGTTCTACAGTCATATGAGGGAACAGCACGCTGCCCTGGATTGCATAGCCGATGTTTCTGCGCAGCTGCGTCTGATCCTTCCTGCGGATGCTCTCACCCTCAATCAGGATGTCCCCGTCCGTAGGTTCCAGCAGCCCGTTGACCATTTTAAGCGCAGTCGTTTTGCCGCATCCGGATGAACCGATGATGGTAACAAACTCTCCTTTCTCAACAGAAAGATTGAAATCTTCCAGTATAATCTTATCTCCATAACGCTTTCTCACATGTCGGAATTCGATCATTGTCTGCATTGTACCGCCTCCTTTACTCTAACAGTCCACGGGACTCAAGATATGACTCTGCCACATCTTCCGGCTCCCGGTTCTCTGTCTCCACTTCATAATTCATCTGCGCCATATCGCTGTCAGAAATCAGACCGGTTACTTTTTCAAAGACTTCTCTCAGTTCAGGGTGCTCTGTAAGCACCTCGCTCCGCACTACATTTCCACACAGATAGGACGGATAGAACTGCTTATCATCTTCCAGCACAACCACATCTGAGGCTGAGAGCTGTCCATCTGTAGTAAATACAACCATAACGTCGATCTGCTCTTGATCAAGAGCCTGATATTTCAATCCGATATCCAGATCCATGGTTTCTTTGAAATTCAGCCCGTAAGTATCGCAGAGCGCGTCATACCCGTCCTCGCGCTCAAAGAAATCATACTCTGCTCCGAATACAAGCCGGTCAGATACTGCGGCCAGGTCAGAGTATGTATGAAGATCATACTCCTCAGCGATTTCTCTTCGCACCACCATGCCGTAGGTATTGTTAAACCCATACATTCCGATCCATTCCATGGAATATTTGTCCCGGTATTCCTGTTGGAGCTGATCGAAAAGATCTTCTGTGTACAGTTCGTCATTTTTCAGAACCATATTCCAGGCTGTCCCCGTGTATTCCGGATATATATCAAACTCACCGCTTTCCATCGCCGGCTGGATATTAGAGGTTCCTCCGCCCACACCCTGCGTCAGCTCCACATTCAAATCTGTATCCTGCTCTATCAGGATTTTCAGCATCTCACCTATCACATACTGCTCTGTCATGGGCTTCGTAGCTATATGAATCGTCTCTTCCGTCCGCTCTCTGAATACGGAAGTTATAATAAGCGCAAAGCAGACTGCTGCCGCTGCCAGTACAGCAATGATATGGTTAGCCCTCTTTGCCTTTGCGCTGCGCATCTTCATGCGGCGCTCAATTATACCCAGAAAGAAATCCACCGCAAGAGCCAGCACAGCAATCAGAAGGCTTCCGGCCATGGTCATGGCGGTATTGTTGGTTGTGATTCCCCGGTAGATTGCCACCCCCAGTCCTCCTGCTCCGATAAATGAAGCGATTCCGGCCAGGGCGATCGTCATCGTCACCATACTGCGGATACCCGACATAATCACCGGCATCGCCAAAGGCAGCTTAATCTTAAACAGGATCTGCACCCGGGTACTGCCCATGCCCTTTGCCGCTTCAAGAATGGCCGGATCGACATTAGATATCCCTGTGTGAGTATTCCGCACCATGGGAAGCAGCGCATAGATGGTAAGCGCAATCACCGCTGTGGCATTTCCCACCCCGGAAAACGGGATCAGAAATCCCAGCATGGAAATAGAGGGAATCGTATACAGGAAATTAACAGCCGCCAGCGCCGGCTTCGCCGTCCGGTGAAATTCACTGATCAGAACGCCCGCCATTCCCCCTGCAATAACCGCGATCACAATAGCAAGAAACGAAATCTCCAGGTGTTCTAGAAGAAGCCCCGCAAAAAAATCTGTTCTTTCAGTCAGCAGCGCCCATATCTCTTTTATCATTTTACTCCCCCCTTTTTATAATTGCCTGTACAGGACAGTTTTCGTAACATAGCCCGCAGTGCAGGCAGTGCTCCTGTCCGATCACAAATGGCGCGCCCTCTGAGATACATTGCTGCGGACAGTCTCTCCCGCATCTGCCGCATCCGATGCAGGCGTCTGTAATCTCAAATCCTTTCCGCGGCATATCAGCCTTCCCGATCGCGAAACTCTCTCTGTATATTGGACTCTTTCCCAGATCAAAGAACTCAATCTGTCCATCTTCAATGCAGAAGGGTTCCAGAATATATCTGCTCTCTCCCGGATAGACGTCATTCATGGATGGATTTTCCTCAAAGATCCTGTCGATCCACTTTTTCTGATCTGTCAGCTGGCTTACCCTTCCGGAAAGGCGTACCATCTGATACTCCCGGTTCAGCCCTGCGATCTCCGTACAGGGGTTCTCTGTCAGCTGCCTGTAGAAATCCTTTCCTCTTGCGGTACAGAAGTAAAGCTTTTCATCTTCCACCAGCATCACATCAATGATTCGTACATGAGGTTTCCCTTTCTCATCCGCTGTAGCAAAAGCCACATCCTTGATATCCCTTAAAATCTTCAGACATTCCTGCGCTTCCATATCCATCCTCCTCATTTTATTCATCTCTGAATTATTAGTCTCACCGCCCTTCAGACGGTTCATTCTCTGTTTTCAATGTCATTTTATGTGTGTACAGAAAAATTGTAAAGTAAGCACTTTTTTGTGCTGTAGTTACCTAGAAGAAACTATTGCACGTAATTAAGGCTCTCCGATATTGAAAAATTGTTTCTCGATGTTATAATAATAACAATATGAAACAGTATTTCTTTTATTCATCAGGAGGAATTGCTATGACGAAACAGGCAGCAGAAAAGAAAGTTCTGCCCGCGTGTCCGGTTGAAACAACGCTGACACTGATTGGAAATAAATGGAAAGTTCTGATCCTCCGGGATCTGCTTCCCGGCACGAAACGTTTCGGCGAACTGAAAAAGTCGATCGGAAGTGTATCTCAGAAAGTGCTTACCGCGCAGCTGCGCGATATGGAAAACAGCGGTCTTGTAAACCGCAAGGTTTATGCGGAAGTCCCGCCCCGGGTGGAATATTCTCTTACAGATCTGGGGAAGAGTCTAAAGCCTATTCTTGACGCTATGCAGAACTGGGGCGAAGAATATAAGGCGAAGAGTTCACATTGACTTGAGAATTGGCATTCATTACACTGCGCCGCGTTGTCCGCAGCGCAGCCCTATCAGATAACAGCAGGCAGCTCTTTCGAAACTGCCTGCTGTCGTTTACTGTGTAATCAATCTTATTTATTTGTTTGTGTTATCTATACCCGCTCATTTGCCGTAGTCCGGTGATCCGTCTAAACGCCGAAGCACCCTCCGCCGATAAACTCTCTGAGCAGGGAATTCGCCGGAACATACTCGCTGCCGATTCCGACAAAGTAATCAAAAAACTTCAAAAGCCGCTTCGCTTCCAGATATTCTTCCGACTCTTTATCCACTCCAAAAAGCAAGGGTTCCACATACTGTTTTAACACGGCCAGTTCGTAAAGAAGGGATGAATTAAACATAACGTCCGCATGTTCCTGGAACGGAAATATATTCTCTTCCTCTCCCCTCCTCACGGACGGCCACATGGCGATCGTCCGCTGGGCCGAGGAGCCGCGTGTCCGCGCATCACGCACTAGCCTGCGGATCAGGCGCCCGTCTGTGGACGGGATCCGGTTGTGTTCGTCAATATTCAGCTGCGTCAGGGCGCTGATATAAATCCTGAATTTATTTTCATCCCGCATATTCTCCGTCAGCTTCGGGTTCAGACAATGAATTCCCTCAATCACAAGAATATCCTGCGGCCCCAGCTTTTTCGGACGGGCTTCATATTGCCTCTTCCCGGTCTTAAAGTCAAATACCGGCAAATGCACCGCCTCTCCGCGAAGCAGCGCGTCCATATCTTCATTGAACTTCTCTATGTCAATGGCTTCCAGGCACTCGAAATTATAGTTGCCGTCCGCGTCTCTGGGCGTATGCTCCCGGTCCACAAAATAATTGTCAACCGCTATCGGATGGGGTTTCAGGCCGTTCACCCGCAGCTGGATGGACAGCCGGTGGGAAAATGTAGTCTTCCCCGATGAGGAAGGACCGGCAATCAGGACGAACCGCGCGCCCTCCCTTCCTGCGATCTGCTTCGCGATCTCACCGATCTGCCGCTCCTGATGCGCCTCCTGTACCAGCACTACCTCGCGCATGTCGTACTGAGTGACCATATCGTTGAGCGCGCCTACTGTATCAATATCCTGGCAGTCGCCCCACTGTACTGACTCCCTGAGCACGTGGAAAAGCTTAGGGCTCGGCCTGAATTCAGGCACTTCTTCCGGCTTTTCCTTGGCCGGCATCTGGAGGACGAATCCGTCTTCATACAGATGCAGGGCGAAGTATTTCAGGCATCCAGCGTTCGGTACCATATAACCATAATAATAGTCCTCAAACTCATTGATGCTGTATATATTTACTTTGGAAACTCTGCGGTATTCAAAAAGCCGCTCCTTGTCATACATGCCATGCTTGTGAAAGAGCCGGACCGCATCATCTGTGTGCACACTGCGCTTACCGATTGCAGTCCTCTTCTCTGACAACCGGCGCATCCTGGATTCCACCCTTTCCAGAAATTCCTCGTCCAGCCCAATATTTCCCTCAATCGTACAGTAATATCCCTTATCTACCGAGAAATGAATGCGGACACGTTCGATCCGGTCATGGCCTGCCACATCGTGAACCGCCTTCACAAGCAGGAAGCACATGCTCCTTTTGTATGTTTCATGGCCGATCCGGTCAGCCGTGGTAATAAACCTGAGTTCACAGTCCGACTCCACTGTCTTTCTGAGTTCCTGAAGCCGCACTCCTTTGACATATACCAGCACAATCTGATGTTCATATTCCGGCTGGAACTCCTCCGCTATGGTCTGATAGGGCGTCCCTTTCGCATATTCTCTTGTCCTGCCATCCACAGTAACTCTGCACATCTGATCTGACACTTTTTAACCTCCCGGCATACTGATATTTTACATTTCATCTGTATCTGACAACACCTGGAACGGATGAATGACCGGCGAGGTTATCACTTCAAGTCCCGGGAGCTTCTCCTCCAGAAACCTCTTCATATCCTCTATAAAAATATATTCCGTCCCGTAATGCCCTGCATCTATAACCGCAAGTCCCTGTTCCACGGCGTCCAGGCCGTCATGATGGCCGATGTCTCCGGTCACAAGGACGTCGGCGCCCTTACTGATGGCCACAGGAATTGAACTTTTCCCGGATCCCGGAGACACAGCGATCCTCGAAACAGTCTTGTCAAGATCCCCGAAGACTTTCACGCTCCCCAGCTCCAGTTTATGCTTTACATCTACAGCACATTCTCCCAGAGTCATTTTGCGGGCCAGATTGCCCACTCTGCCAATCCCCTCTTCCTTCCCGTCTTTTTCCATTGTCACATCAAGCACCTGAGCGTCACGGATATCCAGCACCTTCTCCGCCAGGGCCGCCATCCCGAGCACGTCATAATTCGTATGCATCGCATAATATGAAATGTCATCCTGAATCAGCCTGACAACCCGCCTGCTCACAAAATCCTCATCCGTAACCCGCTTCAGCGGTGAAAAGATAAGCGGATGATGGGTGATCAGCATGTCAGCTCCGGCCGCGGCCGCACGGTCAATCACAGCGTCCGTGGCGTCCAGCGCCAGATATATTCTGCTTACTTCTTTCTCCGCTCTTCCCGCGAGCAGTCCCACATTGTCAAAATCAAGAGCCGCCTCCTTTGGGTAGGCAGCTTCAATTACCTGTATGATCTCTCTGCACAGCATAGTATTCCATCCCTTTCCCGGCATATTCAAGCTCTTGTTCTAATTCTCGTATTCTCTGTTCCGCCCGCTCAGATCCATTGCCCTTTAGCCCCCGGAGAATCTGTTCCCTGATACGGATCTCCCTTAAAAGATACTCCCTGAGCACCGGATGACAGTCTCTCAAAAGAAGGGGGCCATAGCGGAGCTCTGTTTCAGACCACTTTTCATTTCCATTGATCTGACTGCCAGTTCCCCCGGCAGTGGTTTCATCATCCGCTTCCCGGGCACACACTGTTTCTTTAGACACGGCAGGCGGCCTCACCTTCATCATGGGATAATACTTCCCATCCTCTTCTGCCATATCCTCCCGAATAAGCAAAAAACCTTTCTCTGACAGAAAGGCTCTCACTTTTTCAATTTCAGACTGAGGCTGGAGGATGCACTCCTTTAAACCCTGCACTACATCCGCGCCCTCTTTGAGAATGCGGATCGTAAGACCGCCTCCCATGCCGGCGATCACCGCACAGTCCGCTTCCCCGCATTCCAGCGCCGAAAATCCGTCCGAAAGCCGAGTCTGTATCTGATCTGTAAGCCCATGCGCTCTGATATTCTCTGAAGCCCTCTCAAGGGGCCCCCGGTTCACATCCATAGCCACGGCCCGCGGAATCCTGCCGTTCTCCACCAGATAAATCGGGATGTAGGCATGGTCAGTCCCGATATCTGCCACTGTATAGCCGGCGGTCACAAGAGAAGCGACCGCCGTAAGTCTTTTTGATAAATCCATCCTGATCCTTTCTGCTGCCTTCCGCTCTGCCCGCGCCATTCGGAAAACCGCACTCCGTGCTTATTGCGGCTCACGCCGCTGTTTTCCTCATAGGCTGGCGCTCTCCCGTTCTTCCGTTCTGCCCGCGCCATTCGGAAAACCGCACTCTGTGCTTATTGCGGCTCACGCCGCTGTTTTCCTCATAGGCTGGCGCTCTCCTCATGGATCTGTACGCTCGAAAAATCATGCAAGCATGATTTTCTCTCCCGACAGATCCATGGCAGAACTGGTTAGTCTAGGTAGTCCCTCAGTTTTCTGCTGCGGCTTGGGTGGCGGAGTTTTCTTAAGGCTTTTGCCTCGATCTGGCGGATACGTTCTCTTGTTACGTCGAACTCTTTGCCCACTTCTTCCAGGGTGCGTGCCCGTCCATCGTTCATGCCGAAACGCAGACGAAGTACTTTCTGCTCTCTCTCTGTCAGTGTGTCGAGCACTTCATCGAGCTGTTCTTTTAAGAGTGTCTGCGCTGCGGCCTCTGCCGGAACCGGAACATTGTCGTCCTGGATGAAATCTCCCAGGTGGCTGTCTTCTTCTTCGCCAATCGGGGTTTCCAGGGAGACCGGTTCCTGAGAAATTTTCAGAATCTCACGCACGCGCTCCACAGGCATGTCCAGTTCTTTCGCGATCTCCTCCGGGAGCGGTTCTCTTCCCAGCTCCTGGAGCAGCTGGCGGGATACCCGGATCAGCTTGTTGATTGTCTCTACCATATGCACCGGGATTCGGATTGTCCGCGCCTGGTCCGCGATCGCTCTTGTGATCGCCTGGCGGATCCACCATGTTGCATAGGTACTGAATTTATATCCTTTGTGATAATCAAACTTCTCCACTGCCTTGATCAGTCCCAGATTTCCCTCCTGGATCAGATCAAGGAAGAGCATGCCTCTGCCCACGTAGCGTTTCGCTATGCTGACAACAAGACGGAGGTTTGCCTCTGCCAGCTCTTTCTTCGCCTCTTCGTCCCCCTCTTCCATCCGCTGTGCAAGCTCAATCTCCCGCTCTGCGCTCAGAAGGGGCACCTTACCGATCTCTTTGAGATACATACGCACCGGATCTTCAATGCTAACACCCTCGGGAACCGATAAGTCGATATTCTCCATGTCAACCTCTTCTTCGTCCCCGATGACATCATCGATATCCATATCCACAGTATCATCCACATCTCCGCTGATCCGGAGCACGTCGATATTATTGGACTCCAGATAATCGAACACCTTTTCCATCTGGTCCGTGCTCAGTTCCATATCTGCAAAGAAATCGTTGATTTCCTGTACTTCCAGCACGCTTTTTTTCTTTTTCCCCAGCGCGACCAGGTCTTTCATTCTTTCCAGAAATTTCTGTGTGTTTTCTTCCATGCGTCCATCCTTCCTTTGCCAGCGCGAAATTCGCGGGCTATCTTGTTTTATTTTATCCTTGATCAATAGAAATATGCAGTGTCTTAAGTTCCTCCAGCCTTCGTTTCTCTTCCATCAGATGCTGCAGGCCCGCCATATCCGTGGGCTCCAGATTTCTGCTGCGCTCACTGATGCTGTGGGACTTCACACGAAGGATGATCTCCTTAAGAGCCTGCTCTTCCTCCTGCTTTGTCTCAAGCTGGCGGATCTTTGTATGAAACAGAGACGCCGCCTCCCTGTGCTCTTCCTCTGAAGTAAAATGATTCAAAATTTCAGCCGGATTCAGCTTCCCGTTTTCATACTGCTCATAGAGCAGACCGGCCACTTTGCGGTATATCTCTCCGGTAAAGTCCTCCGGACGGATAAGACTGCTGATCTTCGCGTACAGCTTCTCATCCTCAATCATCCATGTAAGGAGCGCTTTCTGAGAAGTAAGAATTCCGTCTTCCTTCTGAACCGCCGCGCCCTCCGCCTTCTTCGGACGGGGCACCGGCCTGGCCATACCGGCGCTTACAGCCGTCTTTGTCACCAGTTTCTCCAGGCTCTCCCTGCTGATTTTATATGCGGATGCCACCGCCTCTATGTAATTGTTCCGCTCCAGCTCATCCTCAAATGTCAGAAGCCGCCTTGCCGCCTCGCGGAAAAAAGCGGTCTTGCCTTCCGGAGAAGCCATGTCAAAATCCCGCTCCAGAATCTCCAGGCTGAACATAAAACCGTTGCGCGCCTTCTCAATCCGGGCCTCATATTCCTCCGCTCCGAGATTCTTAATGAACTCATCCGGGTCTTTGTACGGATCCATCCGGATTACCTTTGCGGAAATCCCGGCTTCCTTTAAGATCGGAACCGCACGGAGCGCAGCCTTTGTCCCGGCCTCATCACTGTCATAGGTCAGATACACTTCCCGGACATAGCGCTTAATCAAAGACGCATGTCCGGGTGTGAGCGCTGTTCCAAGAGAAGCTACTGCGTTCGTAAAACCTGCCTGGTGCAGAGAGATCACATCCATGTACCCCTCACACAGAAGGAAATACGGTTTCCGGGAAGTCCTGGCCCTGTTCAGCCCGTACAGATTCCGGCTTTTGTCAAATACCGCAGTCTCCGGCGAATTGAGATATTTAGGCTTCGCGTCTCCCATCACCCGGCCGCCAAAGCCAATGACCCGGCTGTTCACATCCATAATCGGGAAAATCACCCGGTTCCAGAACTTATCATAGACGCCGCTGCGCTCATCCGTATTGACCAGACCGGCCTGGCGGATCAGTTCCTCGCTGTAACCTTTCCCGCGGAGATATTTATACAGGTCGTCACTGAATTTATTCGAATATCCCAGACCAAATGCCGTGATCGTCTCATCAGACAGCCCTCTGTCTTTCAGGTATGTATACGCCTGCTCCCCCCGCTCGGATTTCAGCTGAACATAAAAGTACTTCGCCGCGGTTTTATTCACCTCGAGAATCGAGGCCTTTAAGTCTGCTTTTTCTTTTGCCTCTTTTGAGTATTCCTGCTGCGGGAGTTCGATCCCCGCCCGGTCCGCAAGGAACTTCACCGCCTCCATGAATGAGAAATTCTCATACTCCATAAGAAATGTAAACACATTTCCTCCTGCCCCGCAGCCGAAGCAATAGTACATCTGCTTCTGCCTGCTCACAGAGAAAGACGGAGACTTTTCGTTGTGGAAAGGACATAGACCGAAATAGTTACTTCCTTTTCGCTGAAGCCTTACATAGCCGGAAATCACATCTACTATATCATTTCTTGTTCTTACTTCTTCGATCAGTTCGTCTGAATAGTACATGTACGCCCTCCATAAAAGAATACCCTATTTTATATATTCGACAAAAGTTTTTCCTTTCCTTTAATTTTTTTTAATTTTCAATAACGCAGCAGTTCCTCTGCCCATTATCAGAAGACAAATGGACAGGAGCAGGCTGATCTATGTCTGCATAAATTTCAGCCTGCTCCTTCCAGCTTCGCGTCTTCTCTTATATGCTCCATGCCTGCGGCACAAAAAAGTCCTGGAACTTCTTCACCGCATATGGATCTGTCATGCCCGCGATATAATCGCACACAACCTGTTCCCTGCTGACAGCGGCGTCTTCAAGCGCTGTAAGAAACTGCTGCGGAAGCGCTTCCGGATGCTTCATATAATAGCCGAAAAGCTGTTCAACCATATGTACTGCTTTATCCTCCTCCCCCTTTGCCTTTGGATTCAGATAGACATGATCAAACATAAACGCGCGCAGATCTTTCATCGCGCGCTCTACCTCGCGGGACATGCAGATTTCAGGCCGGTTCATGCTGTTTGTGATCACATCATGGATCAGTTTATTGAGCCTCGCTTTACAGGAGCCTCCCAGCACACTGCGGATATCCGCGGGAATGTCATCCTCGCTCAGGATTCCGCCCCGGATCGCATCGTCCATGTCATGATAAATATAGGCCAGTTTGTCCGACAGCCTTACAACCCGGCCTTCTAATGTATGGGGGTGCCCCGCTGTCTGATGATTCAGAATCCCGTCCCTTACTTCCCAGGTCAGGTTCAGGCCTCTCCCATTCTTCTCAATACAGTCCACCACGCGCAGGCTCTGCTTTTGATGTGAAAAATGATACACCGTATTCAGCGCCCTCTCCCCGGCATGTCCAAAAGGCGTATGCCCCAGGTCATGGCCCAGGGCAATGGCCTCCGCCAGATCTTCATTCAGTCTCAGCGCCTTTGCAATCGTTCTCGCGTTCTGCGAAACTTCCAGCGTATGCGTAAGCCTGGTTCTGTAATGATCCCCGCGAGGAAGCAGAAACACCTGCGTTTTCTGCTTTAATCTCCTAAATGCCTTGCAGTGCAGGATACGGTCCCTGTCCCTCTGGAAAACAGGCCGGATATCGCACTGTTCTTCGTCTCTTATCCGGCCCTTTGAATCCCGGCTGCGGCAGGCATAGGGGCTTAAATATTCGAGCTCGCGCTCTTCAAGCTGATCCCTGATCGTCATACTCTCAGTCCTCTTTTAACCTTTCTTCAATCGCGTCCACAACCGTCTTTAACACTTTTACCCGGGCATAATACTTGTCATTGCCTTCTACTACAACCCATGGCGCATATTCTGTGGAAGTCCGCATAAGCATCTCATTTACACAGTCCTCGTACTGATCCCATTTCTCACGGTTTCTCCAGTCTTCATCCGTAATCTTCCACTGCTTTTCCGGATTCTGCTGACGTTCTGTAAAGCGTCTCTTCTGCTCATCTTTATCAATATGCATCCAAAATTTAATCACAATCGCTCCCGCGTCATGAAGATCCTTCTCCATGTCGTTGATTTCTTTATAAGCCCTCTTCCACTCATCCGTAGTGCAGAATCCTTCGATCCTCTCTACCATAACGCGTCCATACCAGGTCCGGTCAAAGATCGCCACGTGACCGTCCTTTGGCATCGCTCTCCAGAAACGCCACAGATAATGATGCGCTTTCTCAATGTCATTCGGCGACGCCGTCGGATTTACCACATATCCCCTGGGGTCCATCTTCTGAGTAAGACGCTTGATCGCTCCGCCCTTGCCGCCTGCGTCCCAGCCCTCGAAACCGAGCACAACAGGAATCCTCCTGCGGTACAGTTCTCCATGCAGCTTTTCCATCTTTTTCTGAAGCTTATCCAGCTTCTCTTTATACTCTTCTCTTGAATAACGAAGAGTCAGATCCGCCCCGGACAGGATAGACACCTGCAGCTCTTTCATCTCCTGATCCGCTTCCCTTGCAATATTGCTCACATCATCTGAATCCGCCGCAGTCTCGGTCTTTCCTTCTGTCTCTGTTTTTTCCGCTTCTGCGTGTTCCGTTTCTGCCTGTTCTGCCGCCTTCGCAGCTTTCAGAGCCGCCTGCTCTTCACTTTCCCTGCGAACCTTCTCAATCTGGTCTGCCATAGCCTTGATCACAGTTGTATAGATCTTCACTGTTGCAAACCTTTTATCCATAGATTCGATAATCGTCCACGGTGCATAATCAGTATCCGTCTGGAACAGCATCTCTTCCATCATGGCAGCGTACTCTTCATAATGAGCGTTGCGCTCCCGGTCTCCCTGGCTTACCCGCCATGCACTTTCCTTATTCTTTGCCAGCTTGTCAAATCTCTTCTTCTGCTCCTTTTTGTCGATACACAGGAAAAGCTTTATAATCAGATTTCCGTCATCCGCAAGCTGTTCCTCAAAAGAATTGATCGAGTGGAAAGCATTGGCCAGATCCTTATTTTTCGTTCTCTTCTCAAACCGGTCAATCAGGATGCGGCGGTACCAGCTTCCGTCAAAAATCGCAATCCTGCCTCTCGCGGGAGTCTTTGTCCAGAACCTCCACATAAAAGGATGCATCCGCTCCTCTTCCGTCTCATTTTTAATCGTGTGAACCTCAAAGCCGCGGGGATCCATACTCTGAATCAGACGTCCGATCTGCAGCCCCTTTCCCGCCGCTCCGAAGCCCTCAAACACAATCAAAATCGGAATATTCAATGCCTTGCACTCTCTCTGGAGACGTCCCAGCCGGGCTTCAAGCTGATCCATTTTTTCTTTATACTCCTCTTTGGACAACTTTTTCGTCAGGTCAACTTTTTCTAACATAATTTTTCCTCCATGAATTTTATTCTGATATCATTAATCAGTTTCGTCAAATTATTGTAATTATACCATATATTCAGAAAAAATGAAGGAATTGCAAGATAATATATGCCCAGAAGTATGCTTTCAGCTATAAAGTTCACTAACACCCTACTGCAAAACGGCCGGAAACAGAGTCGATTCTCAAGACGTATTCTGCGGGGATGGAGGATGGCTCAGGGCTTCGCTCCAGGGGATAAGGGAAACTAAGAAGTTCCGGCTGCGGATTAGATGCAAGGACGGGAGGGGAGCAACTCACTTCGCTCAGACAATCTCCCCTCCTGTCCTAACATCCGCAGCCGCAACTTCAAGTTTCTCTAATCCCCTTTCGAAGGCGCCCGTCGCCCTCCTCCATCCCCGCAGAATCTTTCTCGAAATAGGGCTGTTTTCTAGGCTTTTTCAAGCCGGAAGTCAGTGAATATATAGCTGTGAGTAGAAGCAGGCGCGGCCGGAAGACTTTCGTAATGGAAAGCCTACAAGCCGCGCCAGTTGTGCGTTTCAGCCTGTTTAGGGCAATAACACTTCCGATTGGGGATGCGCAGGAAGCGGAGCGGATGATTTGAGCATACTTTCTGGGGAGGGGGACAGCCGGGAGATGTGACTTTGGAGGAATCCGCTGAAAATCTTTAGGGCGGAGAGATGTTGTTAAGCGGCGCGCAGGGATTGTCTGAGCGGAGCGAGTTGCCCGGAGCGCCGCTTTGCCCTTAAACATCTCTTCGGCCTGTTAGATTTTCCGGATTCTGGAACGGAACATCGCACGGCTGTCCCCTTTCACAGAATACGTATCGCAAACCATCCGCTCCGCTTCCGGACACATTTGACGAAAAGAGTTATTGCGCTGTTGTACTAAATAGTTGATTACCTTTTTTCTTTCTGGACATCTTCCAGCTGCTTCATTAAACTGCCCACAAGTTTCTGATTTACACGGCTGAGCCTTTCAAAAGCAAGGCAGAAATCTCTGTTTCTCTCTATACTTTTCTCAACCTCTATCCTATATTCCGCTGTCATCCGCGTGTCCGAAAGTTTCAGTATGTAATCTGCTGATACATGGAACAGCTTTGAGAGATGGATCAGTATGTCCACGGGAATCTGGGTTTCACCTGTTTCTATCCGACTGATCGTCTGCTGGGATACATTTATCTTCCCGGCAAGCTCCTCCTGACTGATCCCCTTTTCATTGCGCAATTCTCTGATCCGGTTATCCAATGTATTTCACATCCTTCAGCATTGTATATTTTTTATTCTAACTGATAAGTTTCGACAAAATACTCAAATGCAATGTATCGTGTCACACGTATAGCGAGTATTTTTTCCTGTCACGTGCGAAGGATGTTAAAATAAAGTCAAGATAAATGTTTTTCGGACAGTGGGGGGGGACTTTATGAAGCACAGAGCATTAACACACCCAAAAAAGTTATCAGAGAAAGGAGAAGAACCCGCAAATGCAGATTACAAAATAAATGAAAATCTGGTCGGTGAAAATATAAGAAAACTTCGCAGACAAATGAATATGAATCAGGACACGCTGGCCGCCAGTCTCAATCTTCTCAGGCAGACCATCTCAGCCTATGAGCGTGGCGTCACGCTTCCGGATCTGTATATTCTTATTGCCATGGCTGATCTTTTTGAAGTGACAGTAGATGAACTCCTCGGGAGAAGTGAGCCCCGGTTTTCCGGCGAAAAAAGAGCAGATAACGAATAGCTGGACTGATTTCTTGTTGTGTTCCGGTCACACAGCCGATATAATATAGTTGTATCTGGTATACTTCTGTAAAAAAGGAGAATGAATTGTGTCTGAACAAGAAAAAGTACTAAATGAAGAAAAACCGAATGGTGAACAGAACGTTGAAAACGAGCAGTCCGTGATTCAGGACGAGTCCATGGACATGCCGGGATATGAGAATTCCGATTCCTCAGATGCAGGCCATCCGTCAGGTGAATCTGATTCAGCAGAATCGGAAAAATCCGGCCCCCGTCTCTTCCGGCGCGATCAAAAAAGTCAGGAATTTTCCCGGGACAAATGGATACTCACTCATCTCAGCAGCGATAATCTGATGGAGTATCTTAAACTTGAGCAGAAGCGGGAGGAACTTTTGGCAAAGTCCAGGGAGACAAAGCAGAAACGGATTCTTTCCGCTTTCCAGCTTTTCATCTCACTGGCTGCAGTGGTCGGCATCATCTGGCTGCTTCGTGATAATCCGTCAGTGATGGTAAATATTCTCTATATTATAGGCATTATCGGGGCGCTCTGGATCTGGAAAAATCCGCATTCAAAGCAAGATTGAAAGAGAGGACATCCCTAAAATTACAATGTAAATTAACATGTTAATCAGACAGCGGATTCAGTCTGGTTGATGTCAGCGTTGATGTCAAAATAGAAAAAGGAGCTTCACCCGTTTGATGAAACTCCTTCTGTAAAATCGAAAAAAGCCTTGAATTTTCAAGGCTTTTTCTCTAATGCGGAAGATGGGACTTGAACCCACACGATATTGCTATCACAAGATCCTTAGTCTTGCTCGTCTGCCAGTTCCGACACTTCCGCATTCCATATTGGATTGTAGGTTTCGCACTCTGTCGTGCTGACCACAAGTGATATAATACTCTTTCCACCTTAAAAAGTCAACTGTTATTTGGCAAAAATCTAAAGTTCGAAAATTGTATGTATTTTTTAGAAATTTCCGAAAATTCACCACGTATGCAGCGCCGGCCCGGTTCCGCTCCGCTTCACCTCGCTGCGGGCTTTCGCCCTTCTTCACCCCGCCATGCCAGCTCGATTCCGCTTCGCTTCATCTCGCTGCGGGCTTTCGCCCTATACAGGAGAAGCAGAGGGACAGTTTTTGTGCAAGCACAAACTGTCCCTCTGCTTCTCCTGTGCATGGCTCAATGCTTATTCAAATCTCGGGATGCCGTCGAAGCCTGCTTTCAGGTCTTCATCCGTGGGGATGTAGTCTGTCATCTTCCCATCGTTGAATGCCTCGTATGCGTACATGTCGAAGTATCCTGTTCCTGTCAGGCCGAAGAAGATCGTCTTCTCCTCTCCTGTCTCTTTGCATTTCAGCGCCTCGTCTATAGCGACCTTGATCGCATGGCTGCTCTCCGGCGCCGGAAGGATCCCTTCTACGCGCGCGAACTGTTCTGCCGCGGCGAATACTGCCGTCTGTTCTACAGAGCGCGCCTCCATATATCCGTCATGGTACAGCTGTGACAGAACAGAACTCATGCCGTGATATCTGAGGCCGCCGGCATGGTTCGCGGACGGGATAAATCCGCTGCCAAGCGTATACATCTTAGCCAGCGGGCACACCATTCCTGTATCGCAGTAATCATATGCAAAGACGCCCCTCGTGAAGCTCGGGCAGGAGGCGGGCTCTACGGCGATAAAGTGATAATCGGCCTCTCCTCTTAACTTTTCTCCCATAAACGGCGAGATCAGGCCTCCCAGATTGGATCCGCCGCCCGCACATCCTATGATAATGTCCGGCTTGATTCCGTATTTGTCCATAGCTGTCTTTGACTCAACTCCGATGATTGACTGATGCAGCAGAACCTGATTGAGCACACTTCCAAGGACATATCTGTATCCCTCTGTGTGAGTTGCCACTTCCACCGCCTCTGAGATCGCGCAGCCGAGGCTTCCCGTTGTCCCCGGATGCTCGGCGAGGATCTTTCTCCCGACTTCTGTCGTATCAGACGGAGACGGAGTAACGCTCGCCCCATAGGTACGCATCACCTCGCGGCGGAACGGTTTCTGCTCATACGAACACTTTACCATATATACTTTACAGTCCAGATCAAGGTAAGCGCATGCCATGGCAAGAGCTGTTCCCCACTGCCCGGCGCCGGTCTCTGTGGTCACACCTTTAAGCCCCTGCTCTTTCGCGTAAAACGCCTGGGCAATAGCGGAATTCAGCTTATGGCTTCCGCTCGTGTTATTTCCTTCAAATTTATAATAAATCTTTGCCGGAGTCTGGAGTTTCTCTTCCAGGCAGTAAGCCCTCACAAGCGGAGACGGACGGTACATTTTATAAAAGTCACGAATCTTTTTCGGAATTTCAATATAGCGGTTGTCATTGTCAAGTTCCTGTTTCACCAGTTCCTCACAGAACACCGCCCCCAGCTCTTCCGCCGTCATGGGCTTCAATGTAGCGGGATTCAGAAGCGGAGCCGGCTTATTCTTCATATCCGCGCGGACATTGTACCAGTCTTTCGGCATCTCGCTTTCTTCCAGATAGATCTTGTAAGGAATTTTCTTCTCACTCATTTTCTTTTCTCCTTTCTCTTCCCGGGACGAAAACCTGCTGTACGGCAGAGCTCCGGTATTTTCCGCGCACAAAAAAGCTCCCGCCCCACACAATAGATTATTGCAGGGACAAGAGCTGTTATTCATACATTACTCCTGCGGTGCCACCCGGCTTGATGTAAATATATACATCCACTCAACGCATACTGACATATGCTCCTTTTCTTAACGAAGTCCAGTCTCCGTCTCACCTACCGGCCGCCGCATTCTAAGACATCCTGATCTTTATCCGTACCAGCGGCCTTCAGCTCGCCCTCAGAAGCCCATTCACCTCGCCACTTACCTGCCGCGCTCCCACCATCCGCGGCTCTCTGTGAAGCAGTATCGTGAAGTTACTTACTCTTCCTCATCGGTTTAAAGAGACTTTACCACGCGGAAACTGAAATGTCAACCGCTTTTTAAAACCGGATTTATCATCAGTTAACAGCCGGCTGCTATTTACAGCCGATCAGCCCGCTCCATTTGTTAAGCTCTGCTTCGTGCTTAAAAGTTCCTCCGTCATCTGCCGTACCTCTTCTCTGGCGGCAGTTTTATCTTCTTCCGTCAGTTCCATCGCTCCATAATACCTGAGATTGTGGGCTGCCGTCACATTGGCATATGCGGCTATTTCTTCTATCCTTTTTCCCTCACACCAGGCATAGAAAGCCGCCGATGTTGAACTGTTTCCACAGCCGGTTACATCTTTTACCGGATATTTGGTAAAGGCCGGGGCGAAAAAGGATTCCCCATCCTTTATAATATAAATTCCTTTTTTGCCAACCCTGTAGATTACGAGGGGAAGCCGGAGCTTCTTTAAAGCATCCAGTGCTTTCTCATCCGAATCCACGCCAAACAGCCGGTAAGTTTCCGGTTGGTTAATAGAAAACGAGTCTACATTTGCAAGAAGAGCCTTTATCTCATCTATATATTCCGGCACAGCAAAATCTCCCTTTATCTCCCAGCCGAGTTTAAACAGATATTTCTCCCTCAACTGGAATACTTCTCTGTAAAATTCCGGATCCCTTCCCCTGAAAACTGCCAGACCTTTCGCGTCACGAACAAATTCTTCCAGATGATCTTCTTCCGGATTACAGTCCAGACGGTCAAAGTGGTCTTTTCCATATACCGTCTCGCTGTCCCATCCTCCTTCATCACGGTAATACATATAGTTCAGAGGGTTATTTTCATCCCTTACATTGAATCCTCTCTGATCGATCCCGTTGCGTTCGAGCCAGTCTCCCAGCTTTTCTTTATAATCTGCTCCAAAGCCTCCGCACAGAATCACTTCATCTGTCCACAACTGTATTCCCAAAAGCGCGAATAATGTAGCCCCGCCCGGCACAAAACCGGTACAGGTTCCATCCGGCAGAGTGATACAGTCTGATACAGCGTTTCCTGCAACCACATATTTCATATTCTGAATCCTTTCTCACATCAGTCTCTACCAATCATCCTTACTGAATCCCTGAATATCAGTTCCGGCTCAATCATACAGACATGCTTTGTCAGTTCCTGTCCAAGGATCTGTTTTTTCAACATCCGGACCGCCTCATCTACCATAAGGTCCATCCTCTGATCCACAGAGGTCAGCTCCGGTTCAAGGATCCCCGCCACAGAAGAATTATTGTAGCCCACAACCGACAGGTCCGCCGGAATCGAAATTCCTTCACTTCTGCACGCTTTATACACCCCCGCAGCCAGTTGGTCACTCTCGCATATAATAGCCGAGAATTTTTCGCCGGAAGCAAGAAGTTCTCTGAATCCATCTTCACCATCCTTCATTCCGAACCCGATGAACCGGACCAGTTTAGGGTTCACCACATAGGAGGAATCCAGAAGCGCATTTACATACCCCTGATATCGGTAATGTTCAAACATTCCAAACCGCAGTCCCGAGAGATACGCGATATTCTCATGGCCCGCTTCCAGCAGATACCTCGTCATCTGGTACATCCCATAAACCCCGTTCGAGAACACCATCGCCGGAACCTCATATTCTGACAGATAGCTGTCCATCACTACAAACGGTTTTTTTTCTTTTATCAAAAGCTCATAACAGTTTTCCTCAAATGTGACTGAACTCAGATAAACAATCCCATCTACATTTGCGGAGAGCAGATTCCGGATGGTTTTTTCTTCCTCCTCCAGGGAATCATGCGTCAGGCAGAGACGAAGAGAAAAGCCCTCCCGTGTCACACCGTCTTCCAGCTTTTCGATCAGTTCGGCAAAAAATGGATCCAGCAGGCTTGGAACAACAGCCGCTATAGTACCCCCGCTTTTCATTTTCGTATTCACATAACCGGATTCGCGGATCACTTCCTGAATTCTTTTCCGCGTTGCATCGCTCATAGAACTGTAATCCCTGTTCAAAAAGCGGGACACCGTAGTAATCGAAACTCCCGATTGCTTTGCTATTTCTCTCACTGTCGTCTTTTTTCCGTTCACACTCATACCTATCCACTCCGTTTCACTGTAAAATTACCGCAGCAAAAGCAGTGTTCATCTGCCATCATTTGCCATTTTAATCGTATTAATTGTAGCATAGAGTGGTTTTGATTTGAAGAACAAACAATCTTTTCACCTCTGCGTTCTGCGTGCTGCTGCTTTTAAAGCAATTACGATCATTTCATCCAGACGTTCCTGTCTTTCCTCCACCGTACAGTGTTCCTCTTCAAAGACTTTATCCGTTACAGTGCATAGCGCCAGAGCCTCTTTTCCTGCTGCCGCCGCGTTCATGTACAGCGCCGCGGTTTCCATTTCCGCGGCCAGCGCCCCCACTTTCTGCCATCGCTTCAGATATTCGTCTGTATAGTGGAAAGCCGCTCCCGAAAAAAACATCCCCGCCTTTATTGATATTCCCCTTTTTTCAGCCTCCCCGGCGGCTGCCATAGCCAGAGAGAAAGACGCGCACGGGGAAAACGGCGCAGGAAGTTCAAACTGACGGTCAAATCCAGAATCCGTACTCGCTGATAATGCCATAATAATATCGCGGATGCGGAGATCCGGCTGAAGCCCTCCGGCTGTTCCCACACGGATGATGCACTCCACATCATAATCAAAAAATAATTCATGTGAATAGATCCCCATGGATCCGCATCCCATCCCGCTTGCCATGACAGTGACCGGCGTACCCTCAAAACTGCCTGTGTAAACAGGGATTCCCCGCACATTGCTGACCAGAACCGCGTCTTTCAGATAGTTTTCCGCAATATATCCGGCCCTTTTCGGATCCCCCGGCATTAAAACCGCAGGCGCAATCTGTCCTTTCACAGCCTGATTGTGTATCGTTGGTGTATTTCCCATATTTATACCTCATCATATGATAATCCTGTTACCGCCTCAAAGAATACGCGGTTATACAGCTCACTGTTAATACTGCAGGCTGTGTCAATACGAATCAGGTTATCCCAGCGGAAATGATTTCTCCTGTCCCATGCTGTCATTCCCCGTGTCAGCTGGTTATCACTTGTATCGATCATAATACCTATGTTCTGTGTCTGGATGATCTCCGGACAAATCACACTGCACATAGCCACCGTATCAATCGGTCCGTTGTTCAGCAAATCAGGAAGTGAGTTATTCTTATCCACGTAATCTATAATTTCCAGCGCATATCTCGAAGGCACGGAATCTACTTTTTTAAGCTTTGAAATTACTTCCTGGGAAATGTTCACCCACTCCGGGTTAAATGCCACGTCCAGACCGATTGTCGTTACTTTGGCTCCGCAGCTGTATACGGTCTCCGCTGCCTCAGGGTCTACATAGACATTCCATTCACTGACAGGATTATCGCCAGTGGCATTGGCGAAAGCATACGGGGTTACCCCGTAAGATCCTCCCAGATGCCATATTTCTTTCACAAGGCCCGCCAGTTCCGGGCAGAGCATTAACGCAAGCGCCACATTTGTAAGCGGAGCCGTGCTCAGTATCGTAACTTCTCCGGGATACTTTTTTACCTCTTCAATGATCTTTAACGCGGCATGCTGTTCACAGAGCGGAAGCTTCGGCTCAGGAAAAAAATGATTTCCAAGTCCGTCCTCGCCGTGCGAATAAGGGTCAGAAGGATGCTTTCTCACCAGAGGATGCAGCATTCCACGCGCAACCGGAATATCCTCACACCCCATCAGCTCCATAATCCGGAGCGCATTCTTGCTCGTCTTATCACTTGTCAGATTCCCGCTCTCGGCAGTCACCGCCAGAAGCTCTATCTCCGGATGCATGATTCCCATTATGATGCAGAGGGAATCATCTGTCCCCGGGTCACAGTTTAAAATCACTTTCTTAATATCTCCCACGTTTCTGTCCTCCTGACTTCACATTCTTTAATGTTCTGCCACAATGCTTACATAGCACTGCCTTCTTCTCGGGCCATCAAACTCCAGGAAAAAAATTCCCTGAGAGCTTCCAAGCATCAGCCTGCCTTCATGCAGAATCAGCGTCATATTGCAGCCTGCCAGAACTGATTTGATATGCCCTGCCGCATCCTCCGGCGTGTCAAACTGATGATAAAAGTCCACTCTTGTCGGCACAAGCCTTCTAAATTCAGATTTTATATCAGCGAAATCCGTTTCATCCCACTTTGACGTGATCGTGATCCCGGCTGTAGTATGAGGAGTGTGAATTACGCAAAGCCCCTCCTGAACCCCGCTTTTTGCCACGATATCTGATATTTCTTCCGTCAGAGATCTTACTCCGTCTTTTTCCGTATCAAACTCAAGCACATGAACCATTCCGCTTCATCCCCCTTTCTGTCTTACTCTTTCTGCTCAGTCCGGCTTCCTGTAATCAGCCGTATATCACCGACCGCCTCCCAGCCTTTCTGGCCGCTGCGGCCGTATGTCTCGCCTTTCATGCAGCTGAGATACCCCGCGAGCAGAGCAGACGGAAGATAATTCAGAAGCGGGCTCATCCAGTCAAAACGGCAGCGGGGAATAAGGATTCTCTCCGCTTTTTCCGGCAATGCGGTTTCATTGCTGTCAGTAACCACTGTAAGGCTTCCTTTCATCCTGCCAAGCACATCCAGAACTTCCTCGGCCCGTGAACGGTCCGGACCGTCCGCGTTGGAGAAAAGCATCATAAAGCGCCCTTCAATTTCCTTTGCGAAACAGTTCAGGTGCATCCATGACTCCATGTCATTATAGGACGCCGCATCTCCTGTCGCTTCAAGAATCTTCGCGTGGCCAAACCATGCGCTTCCATAATTCCCGCCTGACCCGAGAAATTCAAAGGATCTTTTGTCCATATTTTCCCGGGCGGACCGGAACATCTCTGAATCGATCTCTTCTAATTTTTTTTCAAATTCTTCCGCATATCGGGCCACTTCATCCCGGTACATCTGGGAATCGCTCATCATATACCGCAGCTTTACCTCGCCGATCCTGATGCCTGTCAGCAAAAGTGACAGCATGGACACGAGATAGCTTCTCACACCGTTTCCACTTCCGGCAGAGAAGGCAGGAATCTGCAGCAGCACATTCCTTTTGGCCGCTTTGGCAAGCGGGCACTCCGCATTTCCTGTCAGGGCAAGCGTCAAAGCCCCGAAGCGCCCCGCGCGCTCAATCGCCTCCGCGACACGGCTCACCTTGCCCGAATTACTTACAGCCAGCACAAGCACACTTCCCGGTTTTCCAAACGTATCTCTCTGCTCATAGCGCGCCAGCTGCATCGCAGGAACGATTTCAACCGGAAGCCCTGTGAGATATTCCAGAGCAGTTTTCATAGACAGGCCTGCCGCATACGAATCTCCGCATCCTGTAACTATGATTCTTCTCAGCTCATATATTTCGGGAACCGTCAGGATCATCCTGCTGTCTGCCTCTATCTTCTTACATTGAGCCTGACAGAGTCCCGGTACATCGTAAACATTTTCCCTCATCGGGTTCTGATATTTTTCTAATTCCATCTCATCACCTGTTTTTATTCTTTTACTGCTCCATTCGTCAGTCCATCTACAAAGTGCTGCTGCAAAGCCAGGAAGAATACTAAAACCGGACCGATAATCATCAGCGCTCCTGCCATTTTCATTCCCTGGTCGAACGTCACAGAACCTCCGTTTAACGCAAGATATCCCAGCATTACAGTAAAATTTTCCTGCCCCTGTAAAAATGTGGTGGAAATCAGATATTCATTCCACGAATTCAGCACTGTCAAAACGGATACGGTTATCAGCCCCGGCCTTACGACCGGTATCACCACATACCGCAGCATCTGCATCGTATTTGCCCCGTCCAGACGCGCCGACTCCTCCAGCTGTACCGGGACTTTCATAAAAAAGGTTCTCATTAACATAACTGCCAGCGGAAGATTCATAGCCGCAATAATAAAGCATACGGCATAAATATTCCCGATCAGTCCCAGCCTGGATAAAGTCGCATACAGCGGGAACAAAAACAGCTGAACCGGCACTGTCATAGCCATCAGGAAATAAACCTGGACGGCTCTCATCCCTTTGAACTTTTTCATTCCCAGTACATATCCTGCCGGAACCGAGGCAATAAGAACAATCAAAGTTGTTACAACTGTAAGTCGGATGCTGTTAAGGAATCCAGTTCCAAAACTTCCCGTTCTCCATGCTTTTGCAAAATTTTCCCAATAAATATCAACCGGAAATGACAATGGATTTTCTACAATTGCCGCATGCGTTTTAAAGGCATTTATCACTACAAGATACAGCGGAAAACACGCAACTAAAACCATGAACCCGATCAATATCCACTGAAAAATAAGGCTTATCTTTTTTGTCTTCACAGTTTACTCACGCTCCTCTCGCATTGTCAGGCGTATATAGATCACAGAGGCGATCAGCCCAAAGCCGCTCATCACAACCGAGATTGCAGACGCCATTCCAAGATCCTGCTGTGAAAAGGCACTGGTATAAGCCAAAGTTGCCAGCACTTCTGTATAATGAGCCGGCCCGCCCTGCGTAAGCAGGTTCACATAGTCAAATGCCAGAAACGAAAAGATCACAATCATAATCGATAGCAGCCATACCGTCTGCTTAATATTGGGCAGATAC
The DNA here is from genome assembly GCA_944384505.1 of uncultured Mediterraneibacter sp. Taxonomy (GTDB): domain Bacteria; phylum Bacillota; class Clostridia; order Lachnospirales; family Lachnospiraceae; genus Mediterraneibacter. Next base: position 6,646 of record CALWTQ010000042.1, on the reverse strand, counting down.
ACATGAAAGAAAAGCTGTGGGAAGCTGGCGCCGTCCAGGCGCGCAGCCTCCAGCTGATCCTGTGGCGTCTGTCTGAGCGCCGCAAGATAAATAATCATCAGGTAACTCCAGAAGTGCCACATATCCACCGCTGCAACCGCAATAATCCCAAACTGCCGATTTGTCAAAGGATTCGACAGATCCAAACCTATATTAAGTTCATTAATAAAGTGAAGCAGCCCGCTTGTAGGATTATAAATAATATTTTTAAATATCATAGCAGTCACAACCGGCGCCAGTACATATGGTATCAGGAATATCATCTGAAGGATATTCCTGCCCTTCTTCCTGTAAAGAAGGAGCAGAGCCATTCCCATCCCGACAACAACCGGAATTGTCAGAAACAGCACCATCCAGATAATGTTGTTTTTCAGAGCAATGTGAAAATATCTGTCCTGGAACAATTCCACATAATTAGCCAGTCCAACAAAATGCTTTTCCGCCGAAAAACCATTCCAGTCTGTCAGGGATGACCAGATTGTCTGTATCCCCGGGATCAGTACAACGCTCACGCTGATCACAAGGGCTGGCAGCAGTAATAAAATATAGGCTTTTTTTCTCAGACTTGTCCTCATAATCCATCTCCTGTCCGGATTACCTGAATCCTCGCATTAATTTGGTTCAGGCAGTGTCAATGAAATACCATTATCCACATCTTCTGCATAGGCGTCATCCATGCCCTGCAGATACTCTTCTGCCGTCTGCTCACCAAACCATACTGTATCAATATCAATACATGCCTCATATGTATTTGCCGGGAAGCACGTAGCTGCTGCATAACTGAAATTGCCCTCTTCAAGTGCCTCAATTCCGCTCATACATGTTTCAATGTAATTTCTTGACACGCCCTCAAACTCCTCTGCGCTGACGTCAGCGAAATCTACAAGAGGAAGGCCCCAGTACCCCGGCCACTCTGCCGACATATTTTTCACAAAATCTATATTCAGCATATAGTCCAGGACAGCTGCCGCTCCGTCAGGATTTGCGCACTGCGAATTAATAGAGAAAGTACATGCCGCGCTAAGTGAAACCGCGCCGTCCCCGCCATCTTTTGCCGGAAGAGGCATAAATTTCAGATCCTCAAGCTGGCTCTCATCAGTAGCTACATTTTTTGCCCACTGGAATCCGTTAAGCGGCGCGTAGCAGAAAGGCGTTCCACCTTCCAGAAGAATCTGGAAGGTCTCGTTTGCATCAAGATTCCAGTAATCTTCTCCACCCATGTATCCATTCTGATACCAGGTGTTCATCTCATCTACAGCCGCTATCATTTTATCTGAATTCCATGCCTGTCCGCCTGTCAGGCACTGATAAAGTGTATCCGGTCCTGCAACACTTGTCATCAGGATTGTCACCGGCCACTCATTTGTATAACGCCAGTCTTTCGCTCCGATCAAACCGCCGTACATACCGTCTGCAATAGCCTCATCCATAATGGTTATCACATCGTCGTAAGTTTCCGGCACACTCCATCCATTTTCTTCCAGAACACTTTCTTTATAGAAGAGTCCATAATTCGTCATAGCTCCCGGGATACTATACAGGCTTCCATTCACTGTACAGAGATCATAGTATGCGCCGACAAGCCGGTCTTTCCAGCCATACTCTTCTGCATAGTCATCCAGATTCACAAAAAGCCCCTCATTGGCATACCCGGATACAAAAGCCGGTCCGGATCCATATACAATATCCGGCCCGCCTTCTCCGGAGAGAGCCACTGCAATATCGTTATCTACAGAAGACCTGTATTCCACTTCCAGCTGATACTCATCCTGCGACTCGTTAAAACCGTTAACCAGATACTCGTCCATCGCAGTTCGCTGATAATCTGACGTTCCCCAGAACCAAAGAGAAATCGTTTCTTTGTCTCCGCCGGATGCATCATCAGTACCGCTGTCTCCACTTGTTTCTCCGCTCCCCGACGACGCACATCCGCCCAGCATCGCCGTCAGCATTGCAGCAGTAAGCAAGTACGCGATTTTTCTCTTTTTCATAAATTTGCACCTCCGTTTTGTTTGTTTTTTGTTTAATCGTTTCGTTTTATGTTTCGTAATCATTATATGTTTATAAATACATATTTGTCAACCAAATTCAATGTGGAAACTCAGATTTTACTAAATTCACAAATATTCACCCGAATTTTTGTGAAACTTTCCATTATTTATCTTATATTCATAAGTTTCTCATTGACACCCCACGTGAAAAGCACTAATATGTTTACGAAACAATTTTAGTTTATCACTTTAAGGAGGAAGCTTATGGAACGAATTCTGTTTGAAAACGCAGCAATTCTGACTCTGGATTCCGAATCCCGCTTTTACAGATCAGCAGATCTGGTTGTCAGCAATGGCAAAATTGAGTCTCTGAACCAGCCCCGCTCCGGGAATTTCACGCGCATTATAAATGCTTCCGGCTTACTTTTGATGCCAGGGCTTGTAAACGCGCACACCCACAGTCCGATGTCCCTGCTCCGCGGCCTCAGGGACGACTGTCCGCTGGACGAATGGCTGCAGGTTATATGGCCGGCCGAAAACGCCATGTCGCGCCAGGACTGCTATAACGGAGCCCTGCTTGGCATCGCAGAGGCAGTCGCGTCAGGAACAACCTCTGTTACAGACATGTACCGACATTCAGCAGAATCTGTCCGGGCCGCCGCGGAATCAGGAATTAAAGCCAATATATGCGAAAGCATCACCTGTGATGGCGAGTTCGTGCCTGAAATTCACGAAGGGGTCAGGGAATGCATTTCCGTATGGAACGAATGGAACGGTTATGACAACGGAAGAATCCTGTGCGATACGACTATTCAGAGTTTGTGGCAGACCCCGCCGTCTCTGTGGGAATATATCTCCGGTCTGGCACAGGAAAAAGAAATGGGGATCCACATTCACTGCGCCGAGACAAAGTCTGAAATGCAGCACTGCGCCTCCCATTACAGTGCCTCCCCGATTGAGCTTTTAGAACGTTTCGGAGTGTTTCACAGCCGCACTATACTTGTTCACGGGATATATCTGTCAGAAAAAGACGTAAATCTGCTTCAGAACTACAGCGATACTTTCATCGTCCATGATCCCGCAAGCAATTTAAAATGCTGCTGCGGCTTCGCGAATTTAAGAAAATATACCGGGCATGGAATCCCCGTTGCCCTTGCAACAGACGGAGTGTGTTCAAATAACTCAGGAGATATGTTTGAAGCGATCCGGCTCACAGGCCTTCTCCAGAAAATGTTAAACGATGACCCGGCCTTTCTTCCTGCTGAAGACATTTTAAGAATGGCTATCCAAAATGGCCTGAATTCTCAGGGGAGGACAAATGAAGCCGGTATGATCGTCCCCGGGATGGACGCGGATCTTATCGCTGTTGACCTTTCCGTCCCCGGAATGATGCCAATGTACCACCCGGAAGCGAATCTTGCCTATTCTGCTTCCGGAGGGATGGTGCGGATGACGATGGTCCGGGGAAATGTTCTGTATGAGAACGGAGAATATACTACTATTGACATAGAAAAACTGAGATATGAAACCGCAGGGATTGCCAAAAGGCTGTCGCGCTTTTCTTAAAAGACCGAATTTCATGCTTATCACAACAGCCGCCACTGTTTTTCTCATTGACGGACGCCCGCAGGAACAGGGCGGGCTGATTCTTATGCCGGCATAAAATCAGTCCCGCCCTGATGGATAAGCTGTTACTCAATATTTATTATGAACTTTTTCCGCAAAACACATAAAATCTTTCAGCTCAACAAACCGCCCGTCATCCAGCACTGCTTTCCCGCTCATTTTCCCAAACACCTGATGCTGATCCGTTGAGACAACAAACGCTGACAGACTGGCCGCCCGGTCCAAAACCGGCACAAACTCCATCTCAAACCGGCCGTCACTGGAGGAAAATGTCCAGGGTTTCATGTAGCCGTCTTCCGGAATATGAAAGGTCACATCATCCAGCTTATGACCTTTCCCGTCGTAGAACAGGATGTTCTCCGTGGCCGCAGATGTATCCCCGAATCCATATCCGACATTAAAGCCAAAGGGCTTTCCCGCAATAGTGCCGTTTCCAGAAGCCCAGTACCATGTATTGTCATAGGTCCACACGCCCCTTCCCCAGTCCAGAGTCCCATAGTCCGTCTCCGGGCTGAACCAGTATGTCACATCGTCATAGGACATATAGCCCTCCGCCTTCATGCAGTTGATCTTCTGATTGTAATAAAAGGCATTTTTCCCGCTCCACGGAGTCGCCATAACAATGCTGTCCATGGGCGGCTGTTCCAGCGTTATCTCACAAAAGAACGGTTTCCCCTCACAAAATTCTTTAAAGTCACAGGAGATCATCCTTTTCCCGTCTTCCACCTTAAATTCCATGCGGAGCCGCTTATCCCGGTAAGCAGCATTCCCCTCCGATGAAGATGCCGGCATCTTCATCTTTCCCATGGGGAAAGGCGTCAGAATAGTCTCCGTATGCTCCCACTTCTCCCGGAAATTCAGAAGTGAGACGGACTGAAGCCCGATATAACCGTTGTCCGAAATGGTAAACGCCGCCGCATATTCTTCGTTCATCACAAGATAATAGTCCCACTCCTTGATCCGGAATTGAGGGGCTGTAATCCTGTTCCTGTTGTACTCCCACACCGGATTTCTCGCCCATCCCGGCTCTTTTATCTTCCCCGACTCATCTAAAAGAGGCTGTGCCTCTGTCACTTCATGATTCCTCATAATTATTTCCTCCCCGGCTGTTCTTCATGATAAAGAAAAAGCCCGAATCCCAACCGGGACCGGGCTTCTGTCTTTATTCTACTACGCAACCTTCTCTTTTGCAATAGCTGCCAGAGTTGCGAATCCTTCTTTGTCGTTTACCGCGAGCTCAGCAAGCATCTTTCTGTTCATCTCAACATTTGCCAGCTTTAAGCCGTGCATGAACTTGCTGTATGATAAACCGTTCAGTCTTGCCGCCGCGTTAATACGTGCGATCCAGAGCTGTCTCATCTGACGTTTGCGCTGCTTTCTTCCCGCGTAAGCAGATGTAAGCGCTCTCATGACAGACTGTTTTGCTACTCTGTACTGTTTAGAGCGAGCTCCCCTGTACCCCTTTGCCAGTTTCAGTGTTCTGTTATGTTTCTTCTTAGCGTTCATTCCGCCTTTAATTCTTGCCATTTCTTAATCCTCCTTATCAAAATCCGGCTGCAGTATGCGTACTAAACCATACCTTCGCGGGAATCCTCCGCGCAGGCAGCAGCCATACCGCAGTTTTACAGATACGGTAAAACTTTCTTCATGTTCTTTACATTTGTTGCATCTGTGATTGTAGACTGTCTGAGATTTCTCTTTCTCTTTGTAGACTTCTTAGTTAAGATATGGCTCTTATAAGCTTTATTTCTTTTCAGCTTTCCTGTACCTGTTTTTTTGAAGCGTTTTGCTGCCGCTCTATTTGTTTTGATCTTTGGCATGATAATTTCCTCCTTTATTGTGCTGCCTTACCGGATATTCATCCCGGACATATATTCCTTAACGTTTCTCAGTTAAAATCATGCTCATGGCTCTTCCTTCCATCTTCGCGGGTTTCTCAACCACCGCAACGTCCGCAAGAGTCTGCGCAAAATCGTCAAGGATATGTCTGCTCTGCTGAACATGAGCCATCTCTCTTCCGCGGAAACGGAGTGTCACCTTAACCTTATTTCCCTTGGAGATGAACTTCTTCGCATTATTTATCTTCGTGTTCAGGTCATTGGTGTCAATATTGGGCGAAAGACGCACTTCCTTGATCTCGACTGTCTTCTGCTTCTTTCTCGCCTCTTTTTCCTTGCGTGTCTGCTCATACTTATACTTTCCATAGTCAATAATCTTGCAGACCGGCGGTTTAGCCGTGGGCGCAATCTTCACCAGATCAAGCTCTGCCTCCTGAGCGATTTTCATAGCCTCGCGGGCTGACATGATACCTAACTGTTCCCCATTCGAACCGATCAGACGGATCTCTCTGTCCCTGATCTGCTCGTTAATCATTAAATCGCTAATTGTCGTATACCTCCGTCACATGAATTCCTTCAAGGTTTCTGATGCGAAACAATCGGATAGTAGAAAGCACTCTATCCGATACGCGATGCGGGCAGTTCCTGTCAAGCCATTCGCTGTCCATTGTCCTCCAAATGTCTGCTCGTGCAGGCACGGCAGCCGCTTGCCGGGCTTATCGCGCAAAAAAAAGAGTGAATATCATATCCACCCGACAAATCAATAAAAGCGTCCGTCCATAACGGAAGCCGATACATCAATATCAGACCAATAGTCACCCGATTGTGCTATGGTGAGAGTGGATACTCTACTTTGTTTTTTGCTTCACGCAGTGATTAATTTACCATAGTTTCACTACGGTGTCAACAGTTTTATTTGCAGTTCAGCTATAAAGTTCACTAACACCCTACTACAAAACGTCCGAAAACAGTGACTATTTCTAAGGCGTATTCTGCGGGGATGGAAAGCTTTCGCAGCCGAAAGGCTACAAGCCGCGCCAGTTGTGCGTTTCAGCCTATTTGGGCAATGACATTACGACAGGGAATGCGCAGGAAGCGGAGCGGATGGTTTGAGAATACTTTCTGGGGAAGGGGACAGCCGGGAGATGTGAC